>JAUIKB010000047.1 GCA_030430975.1 Polyangia bacterium | reverse complement strand
GTGACGGCAAGCCGAGCCGACGCTGAGGGCACGGGGGAAGCCGCGTTGATTGCCCTACTGAAAAAGACGCCGTGGTACGCTGTCGCCCAATGGTCAGCAGCATCGTCATCACCGTCGTCATATTGCTCTTCACCGCCGTGATCCTGATCGGCACGGCGGCCGGCATGTTCTTCTTGTTCAAGACCATGGCCAAAGCCCAGCAGGACAAGGCGCAGCTACTGGCGAACGGCGTGCCTGCTCAAGCCCGCATTGTGAGCGCCAATCAAACCGGCATGTTTGTCAACAACAACCCCCAGGTCGCGTTTCAACTCGAGGTCCAACCGCAAGCCGGTTCACCCTACCCGGTGCAAATGACCTCGGTTGTTCAGATGGTCGCGCTGCCCCGCATTCAGCCCGGCATGACAGTCGGGGTCAAGATCGACCCGAACAACCCGAATCGCTTAGCGATCGAAGGCCTCTAGCCTCTCAGCCGGCGGACTAGCTCGGCGGGGTTCGCGCGCCGCATGGAAGCACCGTGCCGGCGACGACCATGCCGAATGGTCCGTGCAGCTCCGACGGAGTACGCGATGCCACCACCGCGCCTGTCGAGCTGAAGACGAACAGGTCAGAGGCGGCGCTGCCATTGCCGTCCTCGAAATCGCCGGTGTAGATCTGGCCCGCCTGATCAACGGTGAGGGGTACCGGCCAAAGCAGTCCAGAGTTCGATATCGTGCTCAGCACCGAGTTGGGTGGATTCGGATCGACGCGCGCGATGCCTACGCCGTCCGCGAGCGCGACCAGGATATTGCCATCGGCCGCGTACTGAAGCCCCTCGGCGTTGCCGGCGACATCGAACGAACTGATCTCGGTGAGGCTGTCCTTGTCGACCTTGTAGATCTTGCTCAGCATGGGCGTCACTTGGCTGGCGACGTACAGCGTGCCGGTCGGATCGCAGGTGATTCCGGTCAACTGTCCGGTGGTCAGGCTAAACGTCGACAGATGTTTGTAGTCACCGTCGTACTTGTGGATTTCGTCTGTGCCGCCGGTTGAGGTCGTCGTGTACAGATTCCGCTCGATGTCAAAGATGACGTTTTCCGTGCGCTGGGCTTTGATTTTGGGGTGACACGTTTCGAGCACGCCCGGCGCCGAGAACACACAGAATTGATCCCAGGTCGCCACCACCAGGTAGCCCCGATAGTCGAAGACCATGCCTGACGGTCCCTCCATCGCCATAAAGCTCGGGTCGTCCCACGAGCTGATGGTCTGCAGCGATGAGTCGAGTTCGAAGACTTTCCGGTCGTTGTAGCCTACGACGTAGACATTCCCCTCTGGGAACGGAGCCGGACCTGAGTCCGTCATGATGCCACCGGTTCCGGCCGTGCCGCCCGTGGTCGAGCCACCTGCCCCTGACGTGCCGCCCATCGAACCGCCGAGGCCAGCGGCGCCGCCCGTGCCCGCCGCTGCTCCGGTGCCTCCTGCGCTGGCGTTGCCGACGCCTCCTGAGCCGCCCGCGCTGGTACCGTCATCGGCGCTACACGCTGCCGCTACCGCCAACGTCATCACTAGGCCTGCCCCGAGCGCGTACTTCACAACCGCAAGCTATCGCGACGGGCCCGCATCGTCCAACCGGACGGGGGGAGTTAGTTCGCTCCGGCTTCGTGGGCGCGCGCGTCCGCGAGACGGTCGTAGTGGCGATAACCGAGTCGCTGGAGCGCCGCGGGTGGTGCGAGCCCGATGTCGACCAGTGTCTTGATGCTGTACGTCCCGGCGAGCACAGGCGGGCTATAGGCACGCAGCGTTTCTGCGTTTCGAAACCGCGGCAACGGAAACACCGTCTGGTGACTGTGAAGATGCACGAAGTGCGCGCCCGACACCCGCGTGTAGCCCGGGGTAGCCGGCGCCGTGATCACGTGCGGCGTCGCGAGAAATTCGCCGCCGGTGAGGATCTCTAGCTGCTGACCGACCTGCGCAACGATGCAGCCAGATGGCGCCTGGCCGCGAACCTTTCGTCCGCGCGGATGCTCGGCGCTCGGTCGCGTACGCAGATACAGACCGCTCGCGTCGTCCGGTCGCTCGCAGCGCGCGCCATCCGGGTCGTGAAAGCGGCCGCCGGGCAACACGGTGATGAGATTGAAGTCGGTGTGTTCTTCACCCCACACGATATCGCTGTTCACCTGCTGAGCCGATAGCGGCAGATAGCGCAACAATCGAAACACGTGCGGACCGCCCGTCGCGGCACCAGCGAACGTCTCGACCTCGAGTTCAAGGGCGCGCGCCGCACCGCGCAGCAGCCATAGGCCAACATCGTGGAGCGCCTGACCGGACTCGAGGTAGCGCGCTTGGTAATCTGGCATGTCGGGCGGCCAGATGTTCTGCGCGTAGATCTGTGGGTACTGAATGTGGCATTCCCGATCGGTATCGACGGGTGCAGCAAAGTAGCATTCCTTGAAGTCTGGCTGCCCACCGGCGACGACTGCTCGCTCGGTGTTGGCCGGCGTCCATCCACGCTGGAACCAGATCCGATCTCCGCTCAGCTGCTCTTTTTCTTCAGGGGAACGGTCGGTTAGACCGACAAAATCGTCGTACAACTGACCAACCACCCCCGGATCCACACCGTGGTTCCGCACGTACACGAGACCGTACGTCCCAAATCCAGTCAGAAGATCCGCCGCTGCCCGGGCGAGCCGTCCTGGGTCGGAGCTCTTCAGGTCGTCGAGGTCGATAGTCGGAATTTCGCTCGCGTCGGTCATGTCCACGCCGAGCTACCACGAGCACGCCCGCGACTAAACTTCGGGGCAATTGAAATTCAATTGGGTGGCAGACCTTCGAACGCTTCGTTCACAGACGACAACACGCGGGCGCACTACTAAACAGCGCCCAGACTCGGATTCAGCAGTCCAACGCAGAACAGCTGCTCTACACAGCCTGAACCTGACATGAGCCGATCTGCACCCAATTCAATTGTCCCCGTTCTTCAAGAGCCGTTTCAGACGCGGCAGGATATTCGCGACGGCTCCGGGCCCCTTGATCGATCCGAAGATGCGACGCGATGTTCCCCGCCCCTGCGCGTCCGGGCGGCAGAACAACGGGATCATTCGCGAACTGTAGCCGGCCGCCTCGAGCCGCACCTTATCCCGGTCCAAATCGAACTCCAGAAACGTTACGCCTGGCAGTTGCTGGTCGAGTTCGCCGCGCTTAACCGCGACTTTGAATCGCTCGCACGGCTCACACCACGTCGCTCCGACGTAGACGATCAGCACACCTCCGTCCCGGTGCGCGGCTGTCGACGCGCTGCGAACCGTCGCTGCGACGTCCCCGCTCGCAGCGGCCTTGACGAACACGGGCGGAGTCGTCGCCTTACGAGCCGCAGATGCCGACGCCTTGGCCGCGCTGGACTTCGAGCGCGGGCGTTCTTCACATCCGCACGCCGCCCAACCGAGCGCTACAGCCAGCAGCAGGTGTTGACGCGGGGACACGGAGACGAGCTAGCGCAACCGTGCGCGCGCCACAATTCCGCGACTTCGGCGGGCGACGCAATTTCTGCGGCCGTCGCAACCTCCGCGTGACAGGGTGCCGGCCATGACGCGCGCACCTCCAACTGCCCTGCTCGCCCTGTGCCTAGGGCTCCCGTCCTGCGAGGGCGGTTGCTCAGGCGCACGGCCCGCGCCGACCGAACCCGAATCGAAGACCCCGCAGTCGCCGGCGATCGGTCCGAACCTCAGGAAGAAGCTTCAGGCGGCTCTTGAGGCCAAAGGCACAGGCTACGTTCCGCGCACGAAGCACAAGACCGCTGCTGGCGTTCCTAAGTACACGAATCGTCTGATTCTGGAGTCGAGCCCCTATCTGCTGCAGCACGCGCACAATCCGGTGAACTGGTTCCCGTGGGGAGACGAAGCGTTCGAGTTCGCGAAGGCGACGAAACGCCCTGTGTTTCTGAGCGTCGGCTACGCGACCTGCCATTGGTGTCACGTGATGGAGGAGGAGAGCTTCGAAGACGAAGCGATCGCTCGGTTCATCAACGACAACTACATAGCCATCAAGGTCGATCGCGAAGAACGGCCGGACGTCGACTCGATCTACATGGCGGCGGTACACATGCTGCGCCAGCGCGGCGGCTGGCCGATGAGCGTGTGGCTGACGCCTGAGCGCAAACCGTTCTTCGGCGGCACTTACTTCCCTGCACGCGACGGTGACCGCGGCACCCGCAAGGGCTTCCTGTCGCATATGCGAGAACAGCTCAAGCGCTTCAAGTCGAGCCCTGACACCGTCGCCAGCGAGGCCGACCGCCTGGCCGCCGGCATCCAAGCCAATAAGCAAACTAGTCCCGAAGCCGGAGCCGTCGGCTACGCCAGCGTCCTCAAGTCGATCGCCGTCGCCGAACGCGGGTTCGATCCAACGTTCGGGGGAATGCGCCGCTCCCCCAAATTTCCGTCGAGCTTTCCCAATCAGCTACTGCTGCGTCACCACTTCCGCACCGGTAATGCCGAGTCGCTGGCAATGGCAACGAAGACGCTGACGATGATGGCTAGCGGCGGCATGTACGACCACGTGGGTCGCGGATTTCATCGCTACTCGACGGACAAGCGCTGGCTCGTGCCGCATTTCGAGAAGATGCTGTACGACAACGCGCAGCTCGCGGTGGTCTATCTTGAGGGATTCCGCGCGACCGGCGACGCAACGTTCGCGCGCGTCGCCCGGGAGATCCTCGATTACGTCGCCCTGGAGATGACCCACCCGAAGGGCGCGTTCTACTCGGCCACGGACGCCGACTCGATCGGGCCTAAGGGACACCGAGAGGAAGGCTACTACTTCACCTGGACACCGGAAGAACTGAACGCCGCCCTCGGCGAGGCGGACAGCGAGGTCGTCCGGGCGTTCTACGGCGTCACGCCCCGCGGCAACTTCGAGGGCCGCACTATCTTCCACACCGCTGAGTCGCGCGACGACGTCGCCGAGCGCCTCGGCATGGCTCGAGGCGAGTTCGACAAAGCGCTCAAGCGTTCGCGAGTCAAGCTACGTCTGGTGCGCGCGAAGCGGCCCGCGCCGCTGTTGGACGACAAGATCCAGGTGAGCTGGAACGGCCTGATGATCTCGGCGTTCGCGCGCGGGGCATTCGTGCTGGACGAGTCGAAGTACCAAACGGCTGCCGAGAACGCCGCCACGTTCCTCCTGGACAACTTGCGCGCCGGCGGCCGCCTCAAGCACAGCTACAAGGACGGTAAACTCACGACGAACGCCTTCGCCGAAGACTATGCGTTCTTCGCCGCCGGACTCATCGACCTGCTGCAGGTCAGCTCGGACCCCAAATGGCTGAGCGAAGCGATCGGTCTGATGAACGCACTGGAGAAACACCACGCAGACCCGCGTCGCGGTGGCTACTTCCTAACCGCCGATGACCATGAAAAACTGCTGGCTCGCGAAAAGCCGAGCTACGACGGCGCGATTCCGAGCGCCAACTCGGTCGCGCTCATGAATCATCTGCGGTTGAGCGAACTGACCACCGACGACGTCTGGCGTCAGCGCGCTGAGATGACAATCCGCGCGTTCTCCAGCGCGCTCAACAGCCAGCCGTCCGCCCTGGGTGTCATGTTGCTCGGCATCGACTTTCAAACCGACCGCGCAAAGGAAATCGTGATCGTGACGTCGGACAGCGATGACGGAGCGGCGCTCAAGGCTGCCCTGCGTCGGACGTTCGTCCCGAATCACGTCTACGTATCCGGGACCCAGGCAGCGCTCGACGGCAAGCTCGGCAAGCTCGTTCCTTGGGCCAAGGGCAAACCGACGAAGAACGGCAAAGCGACCGTATACGTTTGTGAGAAGGGCTCTTGTGAGCTGCCCACTACCAATCCCAAGCTGATGCAAAGGCAGTTGACCCCAGAACGCTAGCGTCCGATCGCGGAGACCGCGCACCGGTTACTCGTCCTCGCGTCCGCTTGAACTCTCGTCCTCGTCCTCGTCCTCGTCCTCGGCCTCGGGCGGTCCAGAATTGCGGCGTCGCAACCACACCACCGCCGCGCCCGCGGCGAGAAGTCCCGCAGCGAAACCACCCCCGACCTCGGCTTCGACCGTATGCAGCGACGCATCGCTGAACTCGGCCTCGGACGTCAGCGCCGATCGGTGAAGAGGATCGGTATGGGGGTCCACGCGGTCGGGGTCGCGACGCTCCGCGTCGAGATCCTCGATCACCGATGCCGCAACGTCCGGAGGCGAGTCGACCTCCGCCTCGACATTCCGAGAGATTCTCTCGAACCGATCGGGATCCGGCGCCAGTGCGCGAGCCTCGTTTAAAGCGTCTCGCAGGTCGCGGAGGTCGTCGCTGGACGAGTCGAGCAGGCGCATCGGATCACGGATCACGGGCAACCTCCGTCTCGCTCATGCTCGATAGGCCCGCCTGCGAGCTCGCCGCGACGCATGTCCGCAATCACACGACGTCGAGCAGCAGCGTGGCGGGAGTACGCTGTCTGCAGCGGACAGCCGAGCGCCGCCGCTACCTCTTTCATCGTGAGCCCCTCGATCTCGTACAGCACAAACGCGGCCCGCTGCGCCTCGTCGAGTTGTCCGAGCGCGCGCCGCAGCCGCTGCAGCTTCCGGCTTTGGTCGAGTACGTCATCCGGATGCTGCGTCGAGCCGCGTTCCGACACCGAATCGGATGCCACTTCGAGCCGGACCTGCGCCTTGCGGCGGTGACCGGCGGCCTTCTTGACGCAGATCCCGCGGATCCACGACCGCAAGGTGCCGCGTCCTTCGTGGGTATGTCGGCGAGCGATGGCGATCAGCAGCACCTCTTGTGTCAAGTCATCGACGTCGGCTGGGCGCACGCCGAGCAAGCACAATGTTCGCCAGACGTACGCCCCGTGACTCCGCACCAGGTTCGACGCCTCGTAGGCGCTGACTCCGTCCTCGCTCGTGGTCACCACTGCCCGCTTCTTCGCGGGCCACTGTCGTGCCCCGCGATCCAGCAACCGGTAGCATGTCGCGTTGGCTCCGTCGAATATCGGCGTCACAGCTCAAGCCTCACTCCCGCGCTCGCGCCGCGCGGATTCGTCACGACGCGTTCGGGCACGCCGCCCGACAGCGGCGCTGTGCTGTACCCGCGAGCTGAAGCACGCGGTTGTCGTCGATCGTAAACATCCGCCGAGTGCTACGGCCACGCGCCAGGCCGCATTTGCAGCCACCGAGGAAGGCGGCGGAGACGGCGGTTCAGTTGGATTCCGCTGCGTTCTCGGCGTCCCGGAGCTGCGCGGCGATCGCTCGGATCTTCGGATGCCCGGGACTAAGCCGCCGCGCCACGTCGATGTGGCGGCGCGCATCGCTCAGCTCGCCGCGGGCCAGCTGAACCGAGGCCAGGTTCGCCCGAGCGCGCAGCGAGCCCGGATGTCGAGCCAGCGCGTCACGATATCGAGCGACCGCGACCATCCGCTTCCCCGAAAGCACCGCCGCGTTCCCGCGCGCGATCTGCGTGCCGACGTTGGAAAACAACAGCCAGCTGCTCGCGAGCTCTCGCTCGGCCAGCTCGGGTCGCTCTGCCCGTAGCAGCGCCAACCCGTACTGCAAGCGCACGCGTCCGGCCAGCGGAGCCAGGGACGCCGCGCGCGCCAGCAGGCGTAGCTCGGCGTCGGGGAGTTGGGTCCGCGCACGCACCAACTGGCGAGCGGCGTACCACGTCGTCGCAGCCGGCCACATCAGCAAAGCACAAGCAAGCCAGACCGCGGCCTGAACCGCACGCGCGACGCGTCGATCCGGCGCGCGCGTCGGAAGCCTAACCACCGGTGCCGACGCGACGAGGACGGTCAACACGAGCGCCGCCGGCTGCGCCAGCACGCTGTCGCCCACACACGCGACCACAACGCCCGCGACCGCCACTGCACCACCATAACGCCGCGCCGCCAGCTGAGCGTGAAGGCCTGACGCGAGCACCCACGCGAGCAGCGCAAGACCGACGACTCCGCTCGTCAGCAGCGCGTCCCAGTAAGAGCTATGCGCACGCTGCGCGTTCTCAAAGTGGCGCGCCGCAACAACGGGAGACACCGCCTGTAGCCGGCTTCCCTGCGCCTCACCGATCGCGTGGCCAGCCTGACCCGCGCCCGCACCCACGAACGGCCGTGACGCCGCCGCGTCGGCGGCGCTAGCCCATATCGCAGCCCGTCCGAACAGCGACGGACCGCTACCAGGCGCTGAAGATGACGCCACCGCACCTAGCGAGACGCTCGCTACGATCGCCAGACCGACCCAGCCGAAGGCGATCCGGCGCAGCACTCCCTCAAACCGCCGCCGGCTACGCTGTGCCACGAACACCAGCACGGCTCCCAGCACCAGACCGACCAACGCGGTACGGGAACGCGCCAGGGAGATGAGGGCAACCTGGGCGACGGCGGCGATCGCCAGCACCCAGCCGCCGCGGTGCCGCGTCGGATGCGCCGCCGCGGTTGCGCTTCGCGCGGCAGACGCCCACGCCCAATCGACGGTGATCGGCAGCGTGACGAGCAGCGTGAGGCCAAGCCAATTGTTGTTTCCGTGACCGCCGTGAAGCTCGATCCCGCGCGAGCCTGTGCCGTACTGCACGAGCGCGATAGCCGCCGACGCGGTGCCCACCGACGCGGCGCATGCCCTCACCCAGAGCTGGTGGGTACGCTCACCGAGCGCGCTGAGGGAGAGCCCGAAAGCCACGGCGCCCACGAGCAACGCGATGTCGAGCACGCCGCCGAGCCCTCCCCAAAGCAGCGTGCTGGCCATGTACCCACACCACGCGAGCCAAACCCAACCAAGGCGGCTGGCGGGGCGATCGCGTGATGCTCTACGCGTCAGCCACCAGCCCGTAGCCAGGACGCTCGCCGCCAGGAGCAGCGCTCGCTTGGGATGCTCGGCTATCGTGTGCGGATCGTAGGCAACAATGCCTAGACCGATCAGGGCGCCTGCCGCGACAAGACGGCGGCGCGGCGACATCAGCGCCGATCGAGCAAAGCGCGCAGACGATCGCGCGTGTACGCTCGGCTCTCACGCGCGAGCGCGCGGCGCATCACCGAAGTCAGCTTCTTGGAGCGGTTGCGTTTCAAGTAGCGGGCAGACAGCTCCCGCTCGCGCAGCTTCTTTGACGACAGTCCGTCCAAGAATCGGAAGAAGCCCGCGTCGGGCTCCCACGCCAACAGGACCGCTGCACTGGCCATCGCCAGCTCGATATCCGAACCCTTACTGCGCTTCTTCAGCTCGGGCTCGAGGCGCTTCTGCGCCTCGGGCTCCGTGATCGCACTGACGATTCGAGCCAGCGCCGCCAACCAGGCCGCAGGCGCTTGGTCCAGCGTGCTCAGAATGGTCTGGTCCGACTGCGTGCTGCCGAGCCGCGCTGCGGCCACGGCGGCGCGCATGCGCAGCGACGTGTCACGCTGCGACAAGTGGTTCTCAAGCTGCTGTCGGCTTCCGGCGTTGCCTACTTCGCCCAGCAGGTCCATCGAACGGGCGGCTCGCCAACGATCGCCGCCGGCCATCGCGGCGTCGAACGCGCTGGTCGCGACCTGAAGCGTACCCTTGGGCTGTTTCTGCCCCAGCAGACGGGTCAGCTCGTAGCGTCCATTCGCCCACGCCAGCAGCATGCGCCCTTGAGTACGCGAGCTCTTGTCCTTCTCGATAAACGTCTGCACGCCGCGGTACGTGCACGATCCCTGCTCGAAGCAGCGCACCAGGTACTTGCGCGCGCGCTTGTCACCCGCCCGCCCTAGCGCCAGCGCTGCACGGCGTCGCATCGCCCAGCCGCGGGACGACTTTGCGTACTTAGAAGCGAACAGCTTGTCGTAAATGAGGTCGCGCTCCTTGCCTCCGCTCAACTGGTGCAGCGCATAGATCGCCTCCTGGCGGATCGTCGTATTCGGATCGTCGACGTATTGACGTAGCGGGGCCGCAGCATCCGATGTCCCCAGCTTGCCGAGCGCGACCACCGCGCTTGTGCGCACGTAGTCGCTCGGATCCGTCAGCGCTTTCTTCAAGTACGGCAGGCCTTCGGGATGCTTTACGTCGCCGATCACGTACGCCGCGTTGAGCCGAATCACGCCTTGCTTATGGGCGATCAGCTTCTGGATCGCGGGATAGAACGCTTTCTTATCGAGCCGCTCTAAAGCAAACGCGATGTTATTCAGCATGCGCGCCTCGCGTACTTTCGGCATCGCCTTGAGCAACGCCGTCGCCGCACGCTTGTCGCCAATTTTCCCTAAGGCATATACAGACTTATTGCGAATACTGCTGCTCTTGTGCTCTAGCAGCGGAATCAGCTTGCCCACCAACGAGCGTTCGCGCAGCTCGGCGGAGACTTCCGCCGCGGCTAGCGTAAGTCCATCGTAGTCCGTGCCCAGGGCGTAGGATACGTCGCTCGCTAGCGTCGCGCGCGCCATCAGGTGTCGGCTTCGCCATAGCGACCGGAACGCCGTGGCGCGACGATCGGAAGCGTTCTTCTTGGGCTTTTGACGCAGCTCCTTGCGCAGCAGTTTGACGGAGGCGTGGCTACCGAGCGCACCCATCGATGCGAGCGCGGCCGTCTTGTTGTAAGACTTCTCGTCCTTGCGTAGATACAGCTTGGCGAGCGCCGCATGGCTGTCGGGGTGAGGAATGGCGCCGAGCGCTCTAATCGCGCGCTGCCGAACGCGAGCGTCCCAATCCTCGAGCGCCGACCGAAGCGCCGGAAGCGCGGCTGGGTCACCGAGCGCCTGCAGGATCTGAGCGCACCGAACGCGAATGTATGCGTCCGCGTTGTCGGCGAGACACCGTTCGAGCGCGGGGCGAGTGCGTCGCCCGAGATGCAGGATATCCGGGCTCGACGGCATGTCGCCAGCCGTGATGTTAATCAGCACCGAGTCGCTCTTCGTGAGCTTACTCAGCACGCGCTCAACCCCCGACAACTCGCTAGCGCCCTCCGACATGGCGTGAGCGCCAAAGGCGATCAACGTCGGAAGCGCTGCCAGCCCCGACAAGAAGTGGACGGATCGTCTCATTTGGATTTCTCCTCAAAGCGGTCGGAATGAGCACGGATCAGTTCGAGCAGACGCTGCTTAGTCAGCCGATCCGTCAGGTACGTCACCTCGACCTCGCGACCGACACAGCGGCCATCCAAGTCGTCCCAGGTGATCAAGTCCACGCCGCGGTTCTTGTAGACCGCTAGGTCGAACGCTTCCTCGCAATCGCTGCGAGGCGTCAGGTCGATGGCGCCGTGAACCTCGCCGCGCGGTACCGACGCGGGCACGGGCTGGTCGGGGGGTCCGGCCGGCACTGCTGGCGGTTGGGTTGACGCTCCACACGCCGCGCACAGCCAAATCGTGGCGAAAACCACCCCGCTCTTCCTCTTGATCATCAACGCTCCCACGCGCGGCCGGTCTAACCGGACTCGGCCTGTGTAGCCAGTCTACGCACCCGAATCGACGGAAATACGCCTAACGGATCGGCCGTATTCCCCTATAACCCTCCACATGGCGCGATTGCGGAACCCAGGGGTGTTTCCATCCGTAGTGGTCCCGATGCTCCGCAGGACCGCAGCCGGACTGCTCTTCATCGCTACGGCTTGCGGTGGGCCCCCCGCACCAAGGCCGTCCCATCCGGCGTCGCCCGAGCCCGCTGCTAGCCCACCCGACGGCGGTCTGACCGAACCGTTCCGCACCATCGATCCCAAAGCGCCAGTTCCTCAGTACGCCGTTCGCAGCTTAGACGGCACCAAGCTAACCAGCGCGGACTGGCTCGGCAAACGGCCCCTCGTGTTGGTGTTTTTCACCAGCTGGTGCGAGGTCTGCAAGATGAAGCTCCCCGTGGTAAAGCGCGCGCTCGCCAAAGCCAAGGGCCCGTATCAGGTGATCGGCGTACCGATCGACGACGCGGACACGTGGGACGCCGTGCCGCAATTCATCGACGACCACGGTCTCGATTTTCCCATCGTGCGTGGGGCCCAGTACTCCGAGTTCACCCGCGCGTACGATCCGTTCGACCAAATCCCGGTGGTCATCGTCGTCGGCCGCGACGGCTACGTCGTCGAAGTGCAGCTGGGCTTCAGCCCCAACGACTTCGCTCGCCTGTTGGCCGCGATCGACCTCGGACAAGAAGAAAAGACCCCACTGAATCCTGAGTACGTCAATCCAAACGCAAAACTGGGCGCGAAGGGGCCTGCGGTGGCCGATCCCGACGTAGCCGACGACGACGAAGTCCTAGTGGACGAACAAACAGACGACGACAAGACAGACGACCCGAAGGCGGTCGACGATCCAACCGACGACGGCGCGGCCAAGAAGCCGAAACCCAAATAGCCGACCATGGCCTTTATCCACACCGTACGCCCGGACGACGCCAGCGCTGGCGCGACTGTACAAAGAGGCACCCGCCCGTGTCGGCAAAGTCTTCAACATACTTTGCCAGCAGAGTCCCGGGCCCACACCCTCCATGCATCGACCCGGCTGTACTCGCAGGTCCTGCTGTCGAACCGCAGCGGGCTAAGCCGCATGCAACGGGAATCGATCGCGACGGCCGTGTCACGAGACGGCTGACTATTGAGCGGCTGACTCTGCGAGTCTCAGCTACGCGAGGCTAGCAGCTTGGCGCTACTGCGCCTCGGCGTGGCGCTTGAGCTCGCGATTCATCTTCTCGTAGCCACGCACCAGGTGATCGCCCGCCAGTCCCAGCACGACCCCGGCCAGGCGCCCGTTCCAGCGTTCACCGTGAATGAACCGCGTCCGATCCGGACCCAGCTCAACCACGGTGAAATAGTGCTCTCCGTTGAGCAGTCGCGCTTGCACCTTAGAGCGTGGCCCCTTCCACCGTAGATCGCGGCCCTCTTCGACGCCCAGCATCCGCGCGGCGATCTTGAGCCGGCGGGAACCTGCAGCAACCTCGAAGTCTACCGGTGCGCCTGCTTCGATCCGACCGCGGGGGTTGAGCATGACCGAGTTCCATGCCGACCAGCGGTCAAACTCAACCAAGATTCGCCACACCGTAGCGGCAGGCGCATCGATATCGATCGTGGTTCGAAACTCGCGCATGTGACTCACTTACCTACGATGAAGCTAACGCTGGTAGTTCCGCTACCACCGATATTGAGGGTCGCGAAGGTCTTGGCGCCCGGAATTTGGTAGTCGCC
>JAUIKB010000046.1 GCA_030430975.1 Polyangia bacterium | reverse complement strand
TTTGCCGCGCCTTGAAGGCGCGGCGAGCAATTCTGCGCGATCGGCCATGCGGTGGTCCCCGGAAATCAGCGGCACGTCCTGTGCAGGCGCTCGGGTATGAGCATCACTGCGCGCGCCGCCGAACTGAAGGTCTCCGACGTGATGACCGCCAAAGTTGTCACCGTGTCCGTCGACGCCGTAATCGGCGATGTCGGATGGGGTCTAACGACGAAAGGCGTCAGCGGCGCACCGGTATGTGACGGCAGCGGGCGCGTGCTGGGCGTGATTTCCAAGTCGGATCTCATGAATCCGGACAAGCTCAATCCCAGTCATCGAGTGCGCGACATCATGACGCACGTCGTGTACACGGTCGGGCCCGACGATCCCGCCGAGGCGGCGGTTCGCAAGATGGTCGAACACTCATGTCACCGGCTTATAGTCGTTGACGAGAACAGCGCCCTCGTGGGCATCGTCACGCCGGTGGATATCCTGTGCGGGATCTACGCCATCGAGCGTCCGCCCCCGCCCTCAGAGCAGCGCTACTTCAACGCGTGACAGCGGCGCTCGCACCCGCTGCGGCTATCTGTGCGCTCGCTTGGTGCGATGGGCGTGGTAACCGTTTCAGAAGCCCCCGCCTGCTGCGTGTCACACTGGCGCAAGCAATCGGATATGCGCTCGCTTCGAGCCGGTGTGCCGCCCGTACCGGCGGCGCAGGCCTGGATCGCCAACGCCGCCAGCAGAGGAGCGTATCGAGAGTTCACGCGACCGTCGCGACGACTACTTGACGCAGTCCGCAAGCGCCCGGCATGCATCCACCGTCGTGAACACGCCGACAACCTTGGTTCCGTCCATAATCACGGCGGACCCATACTTGTGATCCGCCATCGCGTTCGCGACCTCCGCGAGGCTCGCGTCGGGCGCAACTGTGTAGGGAACACCGCTCATCGCTTCCTCTACGACTAGCTTTTTGGGATCCACGTCCGGAAGCGCGCCGATCAGTCCGACGTCTCGATCGCTCAGCATTCCCACGAGCCGGCCGCCATGTAGGACTGGCAGATGGCGAACTCCGTGTTCCTCCATGACCTCGGCCGCCTTGCTCAGAGTCTGTTCCTGACCGATGGCATGTGGGCTTACGGTCATGTATTCGCTGATAGTTTTCATGTCGGTTGGTTCTCCAGTCGTTACGCCTGTTCCTGACAGAATTCCGACTCGAGGTCGGCGGCGAGTTGTCTAAGCGATTCCAGCCACCCCTGGCCACGATCGTGTTCGGAGCGAACCCTCTCGAAGTCCTGAAATCCTTCGACGATCTTGGTCTTAGTCTTTTCGTCCAGCATCGCCTCGGCGGCCGGAAACAACAGTGTCTCTTCCTTTTCGAGATGGTGGCGCTGGAAATCGATAAACTCCCGCGCGAGCGCTGACAACTCCTTCACACCTGGCGCACTCCACGGTGCACGCTGACACGACGCGTACCAGAGGTCGCGCATCAGGTTTCGCTCATGGCGATGCTCGCGGCGCGTGTGCTTGAGCATGTCACCCTCCCAGTTGACACCCGCATCGACCATCGCTGGCAGCAGAACCGACTCTTCCTTCTCATGATGAAAGAGGTCACCATACTCGCGAAAGAACATCATGAACCGCGATAGGCTATGATGGTCCTGCGCACCGCCGCCCTCCACTTGCGCCAAGTAGCGCTCAAAGGCGCCCAACACAGACAGAATCACGCGGTGCTCTTGGCGCAAATGTTCGGTAGCTTCCATGCAGAATCCTCCGAGCCGCCTCTTCAAGTCGCATGCCAAACGGGCGGCGCGAAATTCTACCTGCAACCAGCCGGATTCACGCAACACTTGCGCCACAGCAGATATCGCACGCAATCTGTGCCACTTGTTGAGCACCGGCGGCTGGTGGTCGGCATAGTTAGCAATCGGATCAAGGACTGCTCAACGTGACACCAGCACAAGCCAAGCGGCTCAGCCACCTCGACGCGCTCATCGACGTCACCCAAGACGCCGTCATCTTCATCGACGATTCAGGGGCGATCACGCGCTTCAACGGGGCCGCGGCGGTCATGTTCGGCTACACCGAGAGCGAGGCGCTGGGCAAGAACATCACCATGCTGATGGCGGAGCCTTACGCCCAAGAGCACGACCAGTACATCAAGCGCTACCAGCAAACCGGAGAAAAACGGGCGATCGGCATGATCCGCGAGGTTTTTGGTAAGCGGCGCAACGGCGAAGAATTTCCACTTGAGTTATCAGTGGCGGAGTTTCCCGAAGGCGGCCCATCTCACTACGGCGCCTTCTTGCGGGACGTCACGGAGCGTCACCACGAGAAGCGCCAACTGGTCGAACGGGAGCGTCTTGCGACCGTCGGTTTGGCCGCGGCGACGCTCGCGCACGAGGTTGGCAACCCGCTGAACAACATCCACCTGCGGGCCCAGTCCCTCGAACGCCGGCTCGGCAAGCTAGGTATCGACGACGAGCGCATCACCACCGGAGTCAAAACGATTCGCAACGAGATCGCTCGGTTGAATTCCCTGCTCGACGAGTTTCGACTCCTTGCGCGACCGCAGCGCCTCGACCTCGGCGAACACGATGTGGTGTCGCTGCTGCGCGAAATCGCCACCGTGGAACTCGAAGCCGCCGACGGCCGTGTACAGCTCGTCGACGAGCTCGACGAATCGATGCCGCCGCTTCAAATCGACAAGGGCCGCATGGCGCAGGTCTTCCTGAACCTATGTCGCAACGCCGTCGAAGCAATGCCCAAAGGCGGCTCGCTCACGCTCCGCAGCCGACTAATCGATAACGAGCATCTGCAGCTCTGCATCGCGGATTCGGGACCCGGGATCGATAAGAGCGTGCGACTGTTCGAGCCCTTTTCCACCACCAAGCGGGAAGGAAGCGGCCTGGGGCTCCCCGTGTGTCGCCGCATCGTCAGCGCGCATCAAGGCGAGATCTCATACGAGACGTCGTCTGCGGGGACCCTCTTCTGCATCACGCTACCGCTCACCCAAGCGGTCCTCCAAGGCGAGCGGTCGGGCTAGCCTGGCCGGCCGTCGTAGCGAGTCAGGAAACAACCTCGGCACAGCCCAGCCGCCCAGCGCCCATCGACAATGACGTGCGCCGCGTCATTTGGGCGACCGCCGAAACACCGCCTCCAATACCTCTTCCGAGAGTTCCGCCTCGCACCTCGGGAACAGCTCGCGTTCCTCGAACCTGACGTGGGCCGTCAGTCGCTCACCGAACGCTTTGGCGGCATCGAAGTCGCCGTTGGTCGCCGCTGCTGCAAACGTACGCAGCGCCCTGTGATCCGACTCGACGCGCTCGACGAGCCGGACAGCACCCGCCGTTCGCAACGCCGTCAGCAGCACGTCCTCCTCCGTCCGAAAGTGCGGCTCAAGTTCTCGCTCGACCGCGCGCCGAAGGCTTTGGGCGGCGTCAGGCGTCCACAGGGCGGGATCATCTAGGCGCCCGAGGGTACGCGCGAGAACCAACGCCGCGTGATGCTCCGAAGACAAGCCCTGGAGTCGAGGATCACGCTTCATCGAAAGCCGATGCCGGTGCAGCATGCGTGCCAGCTCGACGGTCCACCGTGCCGCGACCCGTTCTGGCTAAACCGGCAACGAATGCGTCGCCGTTGCCGCGGTGCGCGAACTCTGCGCGGCGCGGCGCAGCATCGGGCAACAACCAGCGGCAAGGCAACGCCCGGCACTTGGCACGCGCCGTGCTGACGCGCACGTGTGACCACACAATGCACCGTCAATTCTTGGCGCCATCCGGTACGCGTCGGTGAGCCCGTTCTAGCGTTCGGGACTATTTCGGCAAACACCGGGCTGCAACCTCACGCGCCCGGCCGCTCGGTTCCGCAACCGTCCCCGGCGCCGGCCGAGTAGACGCGCTCGTGGACGGTCAGCTCGAGGACGTACGTACGCTGGCTCGCACACCGCTGCTGAGCGGCTTGTCGGTGCCTGAGCTCGGTGCGTTGCTGGAGTTGCTCGAAACGACGACGCTCGATGCCGGCCACCGGCTTCATGCCGAGGGCGACGCCGCCGCCCATCTCACGTTCGTCCTCGGAGGCACGGCCGTCGTGGAACGCAAAGCAAGGCGCGGGCAAGACGTACACTCGGGCGCGGCGCTGGGCGTGATCGGGTTCGCCACGCGCGGACAGCACGCTGAGACGATCACAGCGGCAACGCCGCTTCGAATCGCACGACTATCGCACGACGCGTTCGAGCAAATGCGGACGACGCGCCCTGACCTGGCCGCCCATCTGTCCCATGCGTTGGTCAGTCGCCTGTCGGCCGAACTGCGCACGCCGCGCGAGGCTCGAACTATGCTGGGACGGCTCGATGGCGCGCCTGGCGTTCGCGATGACACGCTCCGCGCGCTCGTCCCAGAAACGGTCGAGAGCGCGCTGGTCGTTGCAGCCAGGGTGGGACCCAGAGCGCTGTCGCTCGCAGCAAGCGCGGAAGGCGCGGCGAATGTTGCGCCGATCACGACGGCAACCGGCGAGGGCCGTGAGGTATACCGCCGGAGCGCTGGCCTCGTGTTGTTGGAGGCGGCACGTCGACTCAACGTTCCTACCCTTCGCATGGGTCTATCGGTGTCATCGGGGCGGGTGATCGAGGTCTCGGGGAAAGACGTGCATCGCCTCACGGAACTGCAGCGTGCACTGGACGACTTGATCGCCGAACGGATACCGCTCCGTAGCGAAGTGTGGAGCGCCGACGACGCGATAGCCCACTTCGAGTCAGTCGGTTGGCACGACGCCGCACAACTACTTCACACGCTGATGCTGACCAGCGTAGAACTGCTGTGCTGTGGAGGCGTGAGGGCGCTCGGCCCGGGCCCGCTACTGCCAGACGCAGGCATGTTGTCGGCTTTGCGTTTGTTGCCTCACCCGCAGGGAATGCTCCTCGACTTCGGACCACTCGTTCGTGAGCAACTCGTCCGTCGGTCCTATTCGACGATGGCTCTGGAAGCGACGTCTCCGCAATACGGCGCGGCTATGACTTGCCGGCAAGCCGAATGGCTCGAGAGCATGCGCATCCGCAGCGTCGGAGAATTCAACGACGCAGTCATCACCGGGCGCGTGCAGGAGCTCATGCTCGTCAGTGAAGGGTTTCATGAGAAATCCATCGCCGAGGTTGCAGACGCTATCAAAGAGGCTCCGCATGTGCGGGTTGTTGCCGTCGCCGGTCCCTCCGCCTCAGGCAAGACGACCTTCATCCGCCGCTTGAAGATCCAGCTTCAGGTCAACGGCATTCAGCCGGTCGGGCTGTCTCTGGACGACTACTACCGCAACCGAAACGAAGTCCCAACCGACGCGCACGGCAACGCCGATCTCGAGTCCATCGAGGCACTCGATCTCCAGCTGCTCCAAACGCACTTGACTGCGCTGCTCGCTGGTGAGCGGGTGACGACACCGCGCTACAGTTTTCATACCGGCAAGAGCACTCCCGACGGCGGCGACCCGATCGCTCTCGCGAACCACGAGGTGTTGCTGATCGAGGGGATACACGCGCTCAACCCACACCTGCTTGGCCCCCAAAACCAACAGCAGTGCTTCCGGATCTTCGCACACCCGGCCACGTCGCTTACCTTCGATCATCTGTCGCGCCTGGAGCCGAGCGACGTCCGCCTGATTCGCCGAATCGTGCGCGATCGCCACCGCCGCGGGTTTGTCGCTTCCGACAATCTCCAGCGCTGGGCGAGCGTAAGGCGCGGAGAACGACTGTGGATCTTTCCCTTTCAGCAACAGGCCGACTTCGTTTTCGACACATCGCTTGTCTATGAGCCGAGCGTCCTGCGGGTATACGCGGAGCGCTATCTGCTGGAGGTTCCGCGCGATCATGAGATGTTCCCCGCCGCGCACCGTTTGCGGCGACTGTTTGAACGCTTCGTCCCGATCCACCCCGACGACGTGCCCGCAACGTCACTGCTCAGAGAGTTCATCGGCGGCAGCAGCTTCGATCGACCCCAAGGGTCAGGCAACTGACAACACCCGTAGAATTTTCGCGATAACGCGCCTGCGCGGTGCAGTCAGTCGGCACGCAGCTTGCTAGTCGGGACCTATGGCACCGCCGTCACCCGCCGTCGCGGCGTCCGAGCCGGTACTGTATCGGCTCGCGAACGTTACAAAGACCTACCGCATGGGCGACGTCGACGTCCATGCCCTGCGTGGTGTCGACCTCGAACTCGACGCGCGGGAGCTGGTCGTATTACTCGGCGCTTCTGGCAGCGGCAAGTCGACTCTGTTGAACATCCTGGGCGGGCTCGACCAGCCCACGACCGGCTCGGTACAGTTTCGTGGCGAGGAGCTGTCCACGCTCAGCGATCGTAGGTTGACGGAGTTTCGACGCTTCCACGTCGGATTCATCTTTCAGTTCTACAATTTGATTCCGAGCCTCACGGCTCACGAGAACGTCGAACTCGTTACCGACATCGCACGCACGCCGATGACTGCCGACGAGGCTTTGGAAGTGGTTGGGCTCAGCGACCGCCGTTCACATTTTCCCGCTCAGCTGTCCGGAGGTGAACAACAACGTGTGGCGATCGCACGCGCCATCGCAAAACGCCCCGAACTCTTATTGTGCGACGAGCCGACCGGCGCCTTGGACTACAAGACCGGCGTGTTGGTGCTCGACGTCCTTGAGACGATCGCGCGGGAACTCGGGACCACGGCGATCATCATCACGCACAATGCTCCAGTCGCCGCTATGGCGACGCGAGTGCTGACGTTGGCGGACGGACGTCTGGTCGCCGACGAACGCAACGCACAGCCAGTTCCGGCGAAAGAGCTCGACTGGTGACTGTACTCAGCACAAAGGAGCGCCGCGATCTGATCGCGCTGAGGGGGCGGGCACTATCGATCATCGTCGTGGTGGCCGTCGGGATAGCCAGCTTCATCGCAATGCGCGGCAATTGGGACGCGCTCGAGACCGCACGCGATCGATTCTACGAGCAGTCTCGATTCGGCGACGTCTTCGCGTCCGCACAGCGTGCGCCACGCTCGGTGGTTAAGCACCTTGAGGCGATCGACGGCGTCGCCAGCGTCGATGCACGCGTATCCCAAGGGGTGACCCTACCTATCGGCGACGGCGAGCCTATCGCGGGCGTCGCGATTGGCGTCCGAGGCGACCAGCCGGGGACACTCAACGTCATGCGCGTCGTTCGGGGACACGCCCCTGAGATCGGTCGTTCAGACCAGGTCGTGCTGCTGGAGGCGTTCGCTCATGCGAGAGACATTCACCTCGGTGACGAAATCGCCGTCGTTGTACTCGGTCGAATGAAGCGTTTGCGCGTCGTCGGCATCGGGGTGTCCGCGGAGTATCTGTTCACCATGCCACCCGGGGAGATGATGCCGGATGTAGCCCGCTTCGCGGTCTTGTGGCTTGACGAGACGGCGTTGTCGGTCGCCGCCGACATGGAGGGCAGCGTTAACCGCTTCTCGGCTCGCGTACAGCCTGGCACGTCAGCGGAGCGCGTCGCCAAGGAGTTCGATCGAGTCTTGCACGACTACGGCGGCCTCGGAACGGTGACCCGATCGCGCCAGCAGTCGAACTTCATTCTGGAAAGTGAGCTCGTGGGGCTTCGCAACATGTCGTTCGCGATGCCCATGATCTTCCTCGCGGTGGCTGCGCTGCTGCTCAACCTGATCATGAAGCGCATCGTGCGGGAACACCGCGGTCAGATCGCCACCCTCGCCGCGGTCGGCTACAGTTCCTCCGAGATCGCCTGGAGCTACGGCCGCATCGCGCTGCTCGTGGGCGCGGCAGGGGCCATAGGCGGCGTGGCATTAGGCTGGGCGCTCGGCATCGGCCTCACCGATATCTACCGAGACTTTTTCGCGCTACCCGGCTTGGTTTTCAAGCTGCGGCCAGGCGCGGCGATCGGCGCTTTGGTGGCCAGCTGTCTGGCGGCGCTGATCGGAGCAGTCGGAGCGCTGCGCAGCATTCTAGCGCTAGCGCCTGCCGAAGCGATGCGTCCCCCTGCACCTCAGAAGTACGGCCACGGCGCATTTGCGTCGTTTTCGCTGCTGAGCCCGATGTTGCGCATGACGCTACGCGAACTCGCACGCAAGCCGCTGAGGACGCTTGGAACGGTGACCGCCGTCGCATCGGCGGTGGCACTGCTGGTGATGGCGCGCTGGTTCGACGACGCCATGACGCTCATGATCGATACGCAGTTTCGCTCGGCGCTCCGCGACGACGTTACCGTCAACCTGCACGAGGCCGTACCGGTCAATCAGCTGCGGATGTTTGAACATCTGCCAGGAGTGATTCGCGCTGAAGGTCTGAGGGTCGCACCGATCCGAATCCGTCGAGGCAACGTCAGCCGCGACATTGCGATATTCGGACACGACGCTGACGGCAGACTGCGCCGCGTCTTGGGAAAATACGGCGACGTTGCCGACGTGCCACCGGACGGGGTTCTGCTGACTAGCGAGCTTGCGCGAATCTTGAACTTGTCAGTGGGTGAACGCGTCGAAGTGGACTTTCGTGAAGGCGACTTCCGAACGCGGCATTTGACCATCACCGGATTCGTAGACGAGACGTTCGGGCTGTCGGCACACGCCGACTTCAAGACGTTGACCGGCTGGCTCGAACAAGAGCCGCGCGTGTCCACCGTGCTGCTACGTCTCGAGGAACGCACCCCGTCGCCCGAACTGCTGACCCGACTGCGCGAGATACCGGCGGTCGCCGGCGTCTCTTCCGGGCGCCACGCCGTTGAGCAAATGGAGGCCCAAAGCGGAGAGATGATGGTGGTGTTTGGCGTGATTCTGTCACTGTTCGCCGCGTCGATCACCGTGGGCGTGGTGTACAACATGGCCAAAGCGGCGCTGGCTTCGCGCGCTCGCGACCTCGCCAGCCTGCGCGTGCTGGGTTTTCACCGCACAGAGGTTGCCCAGACTCTGGGTGGCGAAATCTTGGCGATCGTCACGATGGCGCTGCCCGTCGGCATGCTGATGGGTCGATACGTGATGCTCCCGGCGATGATGCTCAGTGCCGACCCGGAAATGTACCGACTGCCGATCATCTTGTCGGGACGTACGTTGCTCTTCGCGACAGCCGTCACGGTCGCGGCGACGGTGATGGGCTTCCTCCTAGTCAACCGCGAACTCAAACGATTGGATCCGATCAGTGCCCTCAAGACCCGAGAGTAGCCCCGGCGCCAGCAACCCGGCGCCAGCAGCGAAACCCACTAGGAAGCGCCACTACTTGCGGTGGATTCTGTGGGCATCCGTGCTTGGAGTTCTGATCATCGGCGTCGCTTTCGCGGCGCGACCTAAGCCGATCCAAGTCGAAACCGCACTAGCCAGTACCGGCGAGCTACGCATCGAAGTCCGGGAGGACGCGCGAACCCGAATCCGAGAACGCTACACCGTTTATGCGCCTTTCACCGGCGACATGCAGCGGCTCGACCTGCAGCCCGGCGATCGCGTGAAATCCGGCGCCAAGCTCATCGAGATCCAGCCCGCACCGCCACCGCTCATGGACGACCGCACGAGGCGCGTCACCCACGCACAAGCACGTTCGGCCACCGAAGGCGTGAAGGCCGCGAAGCTGCGCCAACAACGGGCGCAGACCGCGCTCAAGTTTGCCGCCAAGAATCTTGAGCGTCGGCGCGCTCTGGTTAAGAGCGGCAGCTCGACCCAAGCACAGCTCGAGGCTGCCGAGTTGGAACATCACAACGCAAAGGCCGAACTCGAGGCGAGCAAGATCGCCCAACGCATTAGTGCGTACGATCTATCCCAGGTTCGCGCCATGCTGTCGGTCAAATCCGACAAACCCGGCCATCCGGTCGCGATCACCGCACCGATTTCCGGACAGGTCCTGCGGGTGCATCGGCAAAGCGCAGGCGCTATTGCGGTCGGTACCCCAATCATCGAACTCGGCGACCCGAAGCGGCTCGAAATCGTAGCAGAGCTCCTGACGCAGGACGCGGTGCGGGTAGTGCCAGGAGCTGCAGTCCGCGTAGAGGCCTGGGGCGGGGACAGCTTCAGCGCCAAGGTGCGCCGAGTTGAACCGCAGGCCAGGACCACCGCGTCGGCACTCGGCGTCGAGGAACAGCGGGTCAACGTCGTGATCGATCCAGCGCCGGACGCCAAGGGCTGGGACCGACTCGGCGATGGGTTTCGGGTCGAGGTCAGCGTGACCCTGTCCGTCACGCCAAACGTTGTGCGCGTTCCCGTGTCCGCACTATTTCGGTCTGGCGAAAGCTGGGCCGTATACGTGGTGCAGGACGACCAAACCGCAACCCTGCGCAAGGTAGAGGTCGGAGCGCGCGGCCGGATGCAGGGTTCGATACGCAGCGGGCTGAAGATGGGTGAGCGAGTCGTGCTGTATCCCAGCGAGCGCATCACCGAAGGGGCGCTGCTAGCGTACAGCAATGAGTAACATCAGTATGAACGACTACGATTCGAAGCTGTTGTCCGCGCGGGAAGCCGTCGCGATGATTCAGCCCGGCAGGCGCATCCTGATCGGCTCGGGCGCCGCCGAACCCGAAACGCTGGTCGAGGCGTTGGTGACCGACGGAGACCACCTGATCGACAACGATATCGTTCATCTGCTCACGCTCGGCGCAGCGCCATATGCGGCGCCTGACCTGGCGAAGCGCTTTCGCCATACCGCATTCTTCATCGGCAAGAACGTTCGCGAGGCAGTGCATGCCGGACGAGCTGACTTCATGCCGGTCTTTCTGTCCGAGATACCAGAACTCTTGCGCAGTCGCCGCGTGCCCGTCGACGTCGCGATGATTCAGGTCAGCCCGCCGGACCGCCATGGCTACGTGTCACTCGGGGTCGCGGTGGACATCGTACGGGCCGGCATCGAAGCCGCCGACCTTGTCTTGGCGGAGATGAACCCGCGAATGCCGCGTACGCTCGGAGACTCGTTCCTTCACGTCAGCGAAATCGACGCACTGGTGAAGGTCGACCGGCCGCTGCTCGAACTTAAATCCGATCCGCTCGACGCTACCTGTGAGGCGATTGGCCGCAACGTCGCCAGCCTGGTCCCAAACGGCGCGACCCTGCAGACAGGCATAGGCAAAATCCCCGATGCCGTGCTCGCGGCATTGAGCGACAAGCAGGATCTCGGAGTACACACCGAAATGTTCTCCGACCGCGTCATGGATTTGGTGAGCAGCGGCGTGATCAACGGCACCGCCAAGAGCTTTTTACCACGTAAAATCGTAACGTCGTTCGTAATGGGGTCACGAAAGCTGTACGACTGGGTGCACGACAATCCTAGCGTCGAGTTCCGCCCCAGCGACTTCACGAACGACCCCTATATCATCGCGCAGAACGACCGAATGATCGCCGTGAACTCAGCGCTCGCAGTCGACCTCACCGGACAAGTCGCATCGGATACGCTGATGGGACGCTTCTTTTCGGGCATCGGCGGACAGGTCGACTTCATTCGCGGCGCCGTGCGCAGCCGCGGCGGCAAGCCGATCATCGCCCTACCTGCGACTGCGAAAAACGGCACCATGAGTCGCATCCAGGCGGTGTTCGAGGAGGGAGCGGGTGTCGTGACGAGTCGCGGTGACGTGCACTACGTCGTCACTGAGTTCGGGGTCGCGCACTTGTGGGGGCGCAGCGTTCGTGAGCGAACCCTGGCGCTCATCGAAGTCGCCCACCCGGATTTTCGGGGTGAGTTGCTCGACCACGCCAAACAACGCCGCTACGTGTTCCCGGACCAAACCGTTCCGCAGCTGCGTCCCTGGGCCGAACCAGTCGAGTGCAAACTGGCAAACGGCCGACGTTGTACGCTGCGGCCGGCGCGGGCTAGCGACGCGGAACCGCTGCAAGATTTTTTCTACCACCTGTCCGAGGACTCCAGGCGGCACCGATTTCTCGGAAAGCGAATCCACTTCACGCGTGAGGAACTCCATCGACTGGTCGATCTCGACGACGAAGCCAACATGGCGCTGGTGGCACTACCGACGAACGACGCCAGCGGCGCGCTGGTCGCTGTCGCGACGTACGTCGTCGACCCGGCGACAGCGTTCGCCGAAGTAGCGTTCGCCGTTCACGACGATTGGCAGAATCAGCTGCTCGCGACCAACATGATGAAACGCCTCATCAAGATCGCCCGGCGACGCGGCTTGAGAGGCTTCACCGCTACGATCCTTCGAGACAATCAGCGCATGCTCTCGGTGTTCCAGCAGTCAGGTCTCAAGCTGACCATCGCAGAACTGGGCGATCAGCTGCTGCTGCGTATGCGCTTCAAAGGATGAAACCTATCAAGCCCGTGCATCGGCGGCCCGCCGGCTACTGATCGGCCGCCGCGTAGCGAGAGAGGTAACCGCGCACCGCGCGCTCAACGGCGGCAAAGTCTTCCACGAACATGCGGTGGCCGGTGTTCGGAATCGTAGCAACGCGGGCCTTAGCGAACAGCGGCACATGATGTTTGCGCTGATATTCAGCACCCAGTGCCCCGCACGTTCCGCCGATCAGCAGCACCTCGCGCGGGAACGTTTCCATGCCCTTCGCAAAGTCGTACTGAAAGTCCACCGACAACCCGCTGGCGCCCATTCGCTTAGCGCGAACGTAGTCTACGTAGGCACCCGGCCGCCAAACAGGCCAACGCGGCGCCCGATCCGCATCACAAAAATAGTTGGTCTGGTCGGTATTCTCCAACAGCAGGAGCGCTTTGTAGTCCATCGCCTCATGCGACGACGGACTAAGCAGGTCATTCTGCCAGTACGTCTCGCTCAGGCGAGCGCTAAACAAGTCGATCGAAACGATCTGGTCATATGTCGCGCCGAAGATCTCGCCGTTCAGTCCTGCAGGCTCGACCAGCACCAACTGCTCGACGTGTTCGGGATGGGTAGACGCGTACAAGGACGCAAACATCGCCCCGAAGCTGTGCCCCAACAGGCTAACGCGAGCCGGCTCGCCGAAGTGGCGTCGCACCGCGTCTATCTCTGCAACGACGGATTCGAATGAGAACTCGTCTGCGGAGATGCGCTCGGAAAGGCCGTTCCCGCGCCGGTCCCACATGACAACTCGATACCGGTCCGATAGCGAGCGAAAGGGTCGCATCGCGCGATAGTCGGACAGCGAGCCGTGCAGCACCAACAGCAGTGGATCGTCGCTGT
>JAUIKB010001069.1 GCA_030430975.1 Polyangia bacterium | reverse complement strand
GGCGTGCCCGCTGTGTTTTGGCTCGACGCCGAGCGGCCTCACGACGCGCAGCTCATCGAGCAGGTGAAGCGATACCTTGGCGATCACGACACCGACGGGTTGGAGTTCCCGATCCTGTCACCGGCAAAGGCGACGCGATTTTCGCTCGAGCGCATCAAGGACGGCAAGGACACGGTGTCGGTGACCGGCAACGTTCTACGCGACTACTTGACGGATCTGTTTCCGATCCTGGAGCTGGGAACCAGCGCCAAGATGCTGTCGATCGTGCCGTTGATGAAGGGCGGTGGACTGTTCGAAACGGGCGCTGGCGGGTCCGCTCCCAAGCACGTTCAGCAGTTCGAGAAGGAAGGCCATCTGCGGTGGGATTCGCTCGGCGAATTCCTCGCCCTGGCGGTATCGCTGCAGCACCTGGGCGAGCACTTCGACTCGAGCGTCGCCAAGATCTTAGGTGAGACGCTGGACGAAGCTACGACCGAGTACCTGCTGCAGAACAAGAGCCCGTCGCGCAAGGTGATGGAGATCGACAACCGCGGCAGTCACTTCTATCTCGCGCTGTATTGGGCGCGCGCCCTGGCCGAGCAGACAGCGGACGCTACCCTCAGCGAACGCTTTGGCGGCGTGGCGAAGCGTTTGACCGACAACGAGTCGACCATCGTGGACGAGCTGAACGCCGCGCAGGGTTCGCCGGTGGACGTGGGTGGCTACTACAAGCCGTCCGACGAGCTGGCTGCCAAAGCGATGCGGCCGAGCGCAACCCTGAACGCGATCATCGACGGGTTGAAGTAGATGGCATGGCGGGGGGGAGGCATCGTGCTTTTGTGCGCGCTCGTCGCCGCGTGCGGCGGCGAGCGACAGCGACCCGCTGAGTCGCCGGACGGCGGTCAGCTACAGGTGCCGCAGGGCAGCGGGCCTGGGAGCGGGCCAGCGTCGAACGATGAACCGATATCGTCGTCGCCGCCGGACACTGGGTCTGGTCCGGCTGCAGGTGCGGCGGGCGTGCCCGGCCCGCCGTCGTGCGAGCGCGAGGAGTTGCTCGCGCCGTATCGCTACTCTGAGGTGGCGTTTGCGGCGCGATACGGCGGCCAGGCGAAGCGTTTCTCCGAAGTGCCCACGACCAAAGAGCGTCCGCTCGAGGCCTGCGGTCTCGGGACGTCGCTGGGCGAGCTGGTCCGGCTGACCTGCGACGACGGGTCGAATCCGTTCGGGGGCAATCGGCGGGCCGCGCACCAGTCGCGTCGCGGCAACGTCGGCCCGGGCGGTCAGTGCGGAGCCATCGTCGACGTCTACGTCGTCCCCTGTCCGGAGGGCACGTACGACGTCCACATGGACATGTACTTTTGCGGGCCGGCGACGGCCTGGCAATAGCGCTGCGCTCACGTTTCCGGCTTGGGTTCGGCGGACGCCTGTCGGCTGAGTCGGAAGCTGAGGCCTAGCGAGCCTGCCAGCAGCACGAACCCGGTCACAACTGAGCACAAAGCCCAGTGTATGATGGTGCGCGGAGCAGTCAGCATGCCGCTGTCGATGCCGATGTGAAGCCACAGCCCGGCGACGCCCACGAGGATCGCGCGAGCTCGGTAGCGCCAAGCGACGCCGACGGCAGCGACCACTAGCGCGGCGTTGAGCAGCAGCGAGTGGGGCGGCCAGTCGTAGCCGTTGCCGCCGACCGACCACACGCACAGATACGCGGCTATTGCTGCACCAGACAGGAGACGAACACGCTCGGGCCGTGGGGCGAGGCCGAAAGCGTGCTCGTGTCGAGGCGGTTTCGGTTCGGCTTCGACCGTCCGGTACGGTGCCGACGCCGGGGACTCGCCCGCGGTGGCGATTTGCGTTGGGTGACGCAGTGCCATGAGAACGAGGACGACACACGCGAGTCCCGCGTAGACTGCAAAGTAGCCAGAAGGGAACACCGTACCCAGCGCGCCTGCCAATCCGACGATTCCCCAGCGCCTGCCTTCGGAGCGCACGAAGCGGGTGCAGAGCAGCAGTGCGATCGGTGCGGTCGACGCGAGCGCAACGCGGCCGTCAGTTGCCCAGAAAGCCAAATGCAGCCCGAGGAGCGTAGCCAGCGTGAGCCACGCGGCCCGGACACCGCGCCGCAGCACGGTTGCTCCCCAAGCATCCAGCGGGCCGCGACTCGTGATGCGGCGAACCGTCCACAGCGCGCTGGCGCCCAAGTTCACCAACGCCTTGCATGTCGCCGCCAAGTTCATCGCACGGCTCGTAGGTCCATGCAAACTGTACGCCGGGGAATCGTGGCAGCGTCGCGGGCAGCAGGGCCTGCTGTACGGCCGCGGCCGATTCGAGATCCTGCGTCATGCGATCATTGGCACGTTGCAGCGCCTTTGCGGAACGGGCGAGTCGCAGGTGTGTTTCAAGGCGGGCGATGCACACGTCCATGTCGATCGGCTTGGTGATGTA
>JAUIKB010001068.1 GCA_030430975.1 Polyangia bacterium | reverse complement strand
TGCGTGTACGTGATCCCCTTCATCCCGCCGAGTACCGCATAGAAAAATACGATACACATCCCTATGATGACGCCTTGATTGACGCCGACGTTTAGGAACCGCGAGAAGACGATGCCGACACCGCGCATCTGGCCCGCAACATAGGTAAACGACACGAAGATCGCGCACACCACGGCCACGATACGGGCGAAGTTCGAGTAGTACCGGTCGCCGACGAAATCGGGCACCGTGAACTTGCCAAACTTTCGGAGATACGGCGCGAGTAGAAGCGCCAACAACACGTAGCCGCCCGTCCAGCCCATCAGGTAGACGGAGCCATCCCGACCCATGAACGAGATCAAACCCGCCATCGAAATGAACGATGCAGCGCTCATCCAGTCGGCCGCCGTCGCCATGCCGTTCACCAGCGGGTGGACGTCACCGCCGGCCACGTAAAAGTCGCCGGTCGAGCGCGCCCGCGTCCAAATCGCGATGCCGATGTACAGGGCGAACGACAGCCCTACCAACAGGAACGTCCAGCTCTGAACGCTCACTCGACCGGGTCCTGGGTCGCCGTCTCCGGTTCGTCGCCGACGCCGAAGCGTCGGTCAAGGCGATTCATATACCAAACGTAGAAAAAGATCAGACCGACGAAGACGTAGATCGAGCCCTGCTGGGCAAACCAAAATCCGAGTTTAAAGCCGGCGACTTGGACCCGATCCAGGGCGTCGACGAACAAGATGCCAGCGCCATAAGACACGACGAACCAGATCGACAAGAGGACCGCCAACACGCGCAGGTTCGCCCGCCAGTACGCTTCGCGCCGCCGCTGCTGGTTCATGCGCCGACCCTACAGGGCGTTGACCGGTAGGGGTAGCCGTGAACGCACAGTCCCCGGCGGGTACGACGTGGATGCAGCCTCGGTTACGCAGCCGATACCAAAAACTGCGAACTCGGGATTCTCCGTCGAAAGCGTAACTGAGCGCCCCACTGCGCGTACAGTCGGCACCGCCCGAGACGGGCTCAGAGACAGGGAGGCTTAGATGAAACGAATCAAGAATATCGCGTCCGCGGTGGCGCTCGTTGCGGCAGCACCGATGTACCTAGCGGGATGCGGCGACGACGAAACGGTCAACGGCGGTACGGCTGGCACCGGCGCGGAAGCCGGCAGCTCATCCGGAGGCAGCAGCAGCGGCGGAAGCTCGTTCGGGGGCAGCAGCAGCGGCGGAAGCGCCGGGAGCACCAGCGGCGGCAGCGGGGGCGTTGCCGGCTCGGGAGGCTCCTCTGGCTCGGGCGGCTCGGCCGGTTCGGCCGGCTCAGGCGGATCCGCCGGTATGACCGCGTTCAAGATTCGAGTCGAGAACGTGTCCGATCAGAGTGCGCGACCCAGCCCGCTGGCGCCCGGCGCCTACGCGGTGCACGACTCGAACGCGAGCCTGTTTCAGACTGGGTCAGCGGACCCCGGCTCAGGCCTGGAGGCGCTCGCCGAGGACGGAGACCCAAGCGAGCTGGTGACGGCGCTGGGCTCCGCATCCGGCGTGACGTCGTCGGGTGCATTCGACACGCCCGACGGAGCCTCGGCGCCGGGACCGGCGATGCCCGGCGGCGCATACGAATTCACCGTGATGGCTTCGCCCTCAGCAGGCAAGCTCAGCTTCGCCACGATGTACGTGCAATCCAACGACCTGTTCCTAGCTCCACAGCCCGTTGGTATCGATCTATTCGACAACAACGGCGATCCGATCGATAGCCAGGACGTGAGCGCGCAGGTGGCGCTCTGGGATGCCGGCACAGAGCGCAACGAGGCACCTGCGCTCGGGCCTAACCAGGCGCCGGCTCAGAACGCGGCGGACACCGGACCGCGCGAGGGCGTCGTGTCGCGCTTTGTTGACACGACTCGAGCGCTGCCGCTGGCGAGCAAGCTCGTCGAGGTAACAGTCACCGAAGCCAGCGGAACATTCACCATCAAGCTCAAGAATGTGTCCGCGTCGAGTGGTGCGATCGCGACGCCGATCGCGCCGGTGGCGTGGGCCATTCACGACGCAACGGTCAGCCTGTTCACCGCCGGCGGCCAAGCCAGCGCCGGACTCGAATCGCTAGCCGAAGACGGCGCCCCCACCACATTGGCAGTCGAGCTCAGTGGCGCATCGGGCGTTGAAAGCTCCGGCGCCGTTACGATGGTCGACGGCTCTGGCTCGGCTGGCCCGGCGATGCCAGGCGACACGTACACGCTGAACGTCACACCGTTGGCAACCGCGCCGATGCTGAGCTTTGCCGCGATGGTCGTGCAGTCCAACGACGCGTTCCTCGCGCCTCCCGGCGGCGGCATTGCGCTGATGGACTCCGCCGGCATGCCTCGCCCCGCCGCCGACGTTCAGGCCGACATCGAGCAACATCTCGCGGTCTGGGACGCCGGCACCGAAGCCAACCAGGTGCCCGGCGT
>JAUIKB010001067.1 GCA_030430975.1 Polyangia bacterium | reverse complement strand
TAAGACGCAGCTGCGGCGCCACGCTTGGAGCCAGTACGCATCCGCCTGAACCAGCAGATCAGCGTCGAGTCAAAGCGAACGCGGACGACGTCATGGCGCTCAGACCTCGTTCCCGGAACATATCGTTCAGCACGTCTTTAGTCTCCAGGTGCTCGACGGTGAACGAGTCGCCAAACAGGCGCTCAACCTCTTCCGCCGAGACGGCGAACGGCGGGCCTTCCATCTCGGCTTGGTCGTAATCGAACGTGACGAGCAACGACTTGGCGCCACGCCTCATGAGCGTTCGCAGTCGATCCGCGTAACGGAGGCGCGCGTCGGCATCGAGCGCGACTAGTGCCGCGCGATCGAATACCGCGTCGATTTCCCCGACGTGCTCGGGTGTGACCGTGAAAAAGTCGCCAGCGAACAGCGTGTACTTGTCGGCCGCGTAGCGTGCGGGCGAGCCTGTTTCGATGTCGGGGTCCAGTGACCGCTCGGCGAAGAATTCGTTTACAGCCTGCTCCGCAAACTCGACGCCCACCACCGCGTCGGCGCGCTCAGCGAGAAAGACCATGTCGAGCGTCTTGCCGCACAACGGTACGAGCACGCGACCGACCGAGTCACCCCACACGCGGTCGGCGTACTTGGCTAGAAAGTCCGTGACCTCCGACTGATGAAATCCGATCCGACCTTCACGCCAGCGCGTGCCCCAATCTGCGAGTTCCATGTAGGCAGCATAGTGCATCTTGAAGGATGCGATTCCATCCGGTGTTTCAAGGCGTAGCGATCTTCGCCTTCCCTCAGGCGAAGGCAGATACGAGGCGAAGCTGCTTGCGCTAAGTTTGTTTCGCTTCGAGCTCACGCAGGCGCCGCGCTAACTCATCCCGCTCGCGCTCCGCTGCTTCCTTGGCTGCGCGTTCCTGTTCCTTGGCTGCGCGTTCTAATTCCTTGGCTGCGCGCTCTTGTTCTGCAGTGGTGAGCCAGCGCCCGGAGCCGTCTCGGCGATCAGCAATGGCGAGCAGATCGGCATCGGGTACGATCCAGGCGCCCAGGACCTCGGAGTAGGCGGGCTCGTTACCGAAGGCGACGCGGGTGAAGCCGCCATCGGGTTGTCGTCGCCACAGATGAAGCAGCTTCGGGCCGCCCATGGTGCGCGGGCCATATCCATGTGGATCGAATACCACCAGCTCGGTGACGCCGGTGCAGCTGTGGCCTTCTTGCTCGCGGCTGTAGTCCTTGTGCGGATGATTCGGGCTGACGAACTCGAACGAAATGTCGGGCGAAACGGCGCCGGGTTCCCAGAGCTTCATCGAGAAGCGGTCTTCGATGTCTTCGGGCACGTTGCGCAAGACGCTGACATCCGGCGAGACGCCGAAGTTTGGACGCTCGGGATTCCAGCGAAACGCGTAGTCGTCGGCGACGACCGTGTTCGGCTCGTCGGCAAAGTGAGCGCTGAGCACGTCGCAGACATAGCGAATCAAGTGACCGTGGGGAATCGAGTGGTTCACTTGGATCCCTTCGGGGAGATCCCAATCGCCTTCGGCAGGATCGACTGAGTACGCGATGCGCACGTGCGAAGCGGCCGAGGTCATGTTGGGAAGTGTAGTCGGCACCGGTTTCGGTCGCTAGCCGTGGGCGGTCAGCGTGCTCGACGAGCTGCAGGTCCCGTGCCACGCAAAATCACCGAGGAATCGCACGCGCAAGGGGTGGCGGCCACTGGCGGGTGGCGGCCATTAGCCGGTGCGCCGAAGAAAATGGCGACGGGCCGCCGCGCCGTTGGCGTGTGTCTCGACGTAGCTTCGGTGCGCGCGTAAAGAGCGCTATGGCAATCGCTCAACAGAAACCCCTTGAATCCGGCTTCGGCATGCACACCACGGCGAAGGAGATCGTCGGCGATGCCGACCTGACCGGCAAGAACTTCATCGTCACCGGTGGCTACTCCGGTATCGGTATCGAAAGCGTCCGCGCCTTGGCCGACGCGGGCGCTCAGGTGACGGTGCCAGCCCGCAATCGCGACAAGGCTGACAAGGCGCTCGGCGAACTGACGGGTGCGATCGAGGTCGCCGACATGGATTTGGGCGATCTCACCAGCGTGCGCAAGTTCGCGAGCGATTACGCTGCAAGCGGTCGGAATCTGCATGCGCTGATCAATAACGCCGGCATCATGGCGTGCCCGCTAGCGCGCGTCGGCAAGGATTGGGAGTCGCAGTTTGCCGTCAACCATCTCGGTCATTTCGAACTCACCCGCGGACTCGAAGCGAATCTGAAGAAGACGGAAGGTGCGCGCGTCGTGTGTCTGTCGTCAGCCGCTCACGCCATCACCGACGTGCACTGGGACGATCCGCACTTCCGCGAGCACGATTACGACAAGTGGCAGGCGTACGGCCAGGCCAAGTCCGCGAATGCTCTGTTTGCGCTGGGTGTCGACAACAAGTGGCAAGGCGACGGG
>JAUIKB010001066.1 GCA_030430975.1 Polyangia bacterium | reverse complement strand
AGAAGACGCATCTATGCACGTACTTTATCCAGATCTTTAACGCCAGACGCAATGATGGGTCTTCCATTCTTGAACGCGCCGCCACCCCCGGGTTCACAGCCCTCGCGAGCTACTCCCCGCGCTTCTTTTGCATGCTGTGTGTCAGCTTGTCGGGCGTCTCTACTGCCCTGCGGATGGCATTTTTTCCAAACCGCTCGGTGATCGCGTCGAGTGTCGGCCCGAGCTTGTCGCCCCGGCGACCCGCGAAATTCAGTTCGAGCTGCTCTGCGCTGCGGGTCTCAAGATTCGACAGGCTCACACCGAGCAGCCGCACCGGCTCGTCGAGCGCTGTCTCGTCCCATAGCTCCACAGCAACGTTACGGATCGTCTCGCCGTTGTCGGTCGCACGCGGCAACGTGCGGCTGCGTGTGAGGATCGGATAGATCGGCTCCTGCACGCCAGCGGTGCGCGATGGTTTTCCACCCCGGCGCCGGGCCAGCTTCATCTTCAGGGTGACGGTGCGCCCCTGATAACCGTCCTTGCGAACCCGCCGGGCGACCGCTTCCGCGTGCGACGTCAACGCTGCCGTGACGCGCTCGCGCTCGCTCACGTCAACCGAGAACGTGTTTTCTTCACCGTAGCTTTTGGGCATTCTCGATGACTGGACACGGCGAGAATCCACGCCGCGAGCACGCTGCTGAAGCTCGAGGGAACGCTCGCCGAACAATCGCTTCAGCCAGCCTGAATCGTAGTCGGCGAGCTGACCCACGGTGTGAATCCCGAGCGCCTCCAGTTTTTCACCCATCACCGGTCCTACGCCCCAGAGCTTGCGAACCGACAGCGGTCTCATCAGTGCCTGGACGGCGTGCTCCGGTACCATCAGCAGGCCATCCGGCTTCGAGAACGTGCACGCGATCTTGGCTACCAGCTTGGACGGCGCGATGCCTACCGAGACCGCCAGCTGGGTCTGTTCACGAACCCTGGCTTTCAAACGTCGAGCCAGACTGACGGGATCGCCGTACAGACCGAGCGACCCGCTAATATCCAAAAACGCCTCGTCCAACGCGAGGGGTTCGATCGCGGGCGTGAATTCGCGAAACACTTCGTGCACCTGCGCCGACACAGCCGAGTACTTGCTCATGCTGCCACCGACAAAGTGTGCGTGGGGACACAGCTCTTTGGCACGGAACCCGGGCATCGCGCTGTGCACACCAAACTCACGAGCCTCGTAGGACGCCGCGGCCACGACGCCCCTCGCCGATGCCGCGCCGACGATCACAGGTTTTCCACGCAGCTCTGGATTGTCCCGCTGTTCGATGGACGCGTAGAATGCGTCCATGTCGGCGTGCAGAATCCAGCGCTGCACGGTTGGGCTCACTTGACTGTTTCGGTCTTACATCCGAGCAGCACGTCGATCCGTGCCTCGAGTTCAGCCTGCACTTCGGCGCAGGTCGCGTCGCAGAACAAGATCTTGGTCGGGTTGACTGGGTCGTCGTAGTACCAACCCGCATCGGACGCGCAGTCCTCTGTCTGCTTGACGATCGTCCCCTGAGCGGCGGGGTCCGGTTTGAACAGGACGTTCACCTTGTTGAGCTCGATCTCACCGTCCGCCACCTTGTCCGGCAGCTCATACTCACAGGGTAGTGCCTGGCCGCGGACCTTCTTAAGCGCGTCCGCGAATTCCTGAGCGGAATTAGTGCTACTGACGACGATCGCCTTGTCCGTCCCGCCGGCGCTTGCCACCGCATTAGCAAACGCAGCGTCCACGCCTTCCAGCCCGACAACGAACGTCCGAATCGATGGCGTGTAGTTCAGCGCGTTCGTGGCGAGCTTGGCGATTTCGTCGGTCGACTCCGGATCGACATTCGAACACAGCGGCGCGGGCCCGACCGGGCTTCCGTCCGTGACCAAGAGAACTGCGTACGCGTCCTGTGGAATCATCTCGCCGGCATCGATGGACGCGAGCAGCGCGCCCCCCAGCGCCGGATACGTGGGCGTTCCCGAGCCGTCGGGGGTATCGTTGTCGACGGCCGCCAGCAGCATCGCCCCGTGCCCGGGTAGCGTTCCGTAATCAACGCGGGGCGGCTTATACGCCTTTTGGTCGCATGCCTGGTCACCGGGCCCGAGCGGTCGAGGAAACAGGTTCAGCGCCACGTCGATCCCGGTTGAGTTGCTATCGCTCAGAAACGCTGCCAGGCCGTCGCGAACCGCCGTCCATTTATAGCCCGCCATCGAACTCGACTTATCGAGCATGACGTAGAGCTTTAGCTTTTTCTTCGTCGCTTCTTCGGTGATCACCCCGCACTGGGCGTCCGGATCCAGCGCATCTTTGAAGCCGGCATCGATCAGTGTGTATTCGCGATCACCATTAGCAGGGGCACCATCTGTGGCATCGTAGGGCTTATCGCTGATATTGATATAGCTTGTCCAATTGAAGAGGTTGCCCGCCATAT
>JAUIKB010000045.1 GCA_030430975.1 Polyangia bacterium | reverse complement strand
CGAGGGTGGGGATCCAAGTGTCCCGATGAGCGAACAGAATGGCGTCGGGCACATCGAGGCCTTGATCACGGCGCGCCTCGATGTAGCGAGCTTGGAACATAATCCCGTAGTTGATGCCGTTGCCGGCAATGATGCTGACAAGAAAGCCCGTCGAACTATTGAGGTGTCCGATGGTGAAGAAGGTGAGGCCAAACGTCCACAGCAGACCGATGATCAGGGTTGCGCCCATCGTCATGACGGAGCGGATTCGCAGGAAGAAGAAGAACACGCTGAGCAGTACACCGCTGACGCCGACGAAGCCGACTTCTCCAAGGTCGCGGATGATTGCGTTGTATTCTTCAGCGCCGGTGATGACGCCCCCGGTATATCCGACCTTTATCTTTGGGTGGATAGAGGTTGGATTCACCTCGGCGACGACTTCCCGGACCTTCCTTTTTAACTCCTCAGTTTTTTCCTTGCCGGAAACAGGGGTGCGGATCAGCACGGCGATGAAGTCCTCTTCGGGGCTCTGAAAGTAGCCGTGCGGGTGCTTCTTTTTTTTCTTCTTGGGCTTGGCAGCGGCCGTCTTTTCGGCTGCCGGCTTCTTGTCTTTGGACTTTTCGGCGTCGGCTTTGCGCTCCAGCTTTTCCCGGAGTGAGTCGATGCTGATTTCGGGCGGTGGGTCCTCCTCGTCCAGTAGCTGGTCGCTTGCTTTGGAGACCTCCCAGTCGTAGCGATCGATGACGTCGTCGCGGACTTCCTTCAAGCTCTCGAGATCGGCGTATAGGAGTTTGTTTTCGTCGAAGAACTTCTCGCTCGCGTGGACGCCGTAGTCGACGACGCCGACGTAGTCTTTCCCGAGTGCCTCAAGCTTTGGAACGAGCCGGTCGACGAACGCGCGAAGTGCAGCCCCGCGTTCACGGTCCGACTTGTCGTCAATTTGCGCCACTACCGTGAGCGTGCCGGAGCCGGCCAGACGCTCTGAGACGCGTCGGGCTTCGATCACCGACGGCTTGTTGTCGGGCAGCATCTCGTTGAAGCTCGACTTGAAGCCCAGACCAGAAGTGGCCCATATCGCTGGAAACAGGCTGATAATCGCCACCGCGATTAAGCGCCACGGGTGGTGAGCCTGCAGATATGCGAGCGACTTGAAGATGGCGGGAAGTGGGCGGTCGGTCATGGGCGGGTTCGATCGAGGTCCGGAGAGGTGCGGTGTACCTGCGCCTTAAAGCGAGGTTCGTGCCGTAACGGACTCGACGCGCATCTTTCCACCGGATTCGCCGGGTTTGGGAGGAATTCCGCAGCGTTTTCCCCGGTATCATGGCCGACATGTCGTCGCCGGCCCTGAACTGCCCCCACTGTAAGACGCCGCTACACAGCCAGCAGGTCTGGCCATCACTCATTCACGGCTGCGGGCGTTGTGGCGGTGTGTGGCTCGACGCCCATGCGTGCATGCGCCTCGTACGGTCGGCTGACCCGAAGATCCTCGAACTCGCGAAGCGAGCGGCCAGCAACGCCGTTAACCCGGTCTCCGGAGCCGAACCTCGCGGGTGTCCGGTCTGTAACGCCACGATGGCTCACTCGGTCGTCAAGGACGTCACACTCGACGCGTGCGCTCAACACGGGACCTGGTTCGACGCGACGGAACTCGGGCGAGTCGCTGCGAAGCCCAGGTCGCCAGGTCGCAGACCGAGCGGTCAGGTTAGCGAGGCAGAGCTAGCTGAGTTCCGCTCAGCCCTGAAAGCGCCCAGCGACGGAGGCCTGCCGGCGATCGATCTTTCCGATGAGGATACTCAGGACACGATCTTGACGCTCGCGTCGCTGGCGTTTCAGATCGGGTGCGCGCTCGGTGGGCTGGGGGCGGACGATTGATTGCGACATCGCTGGCCGCTCGTCCTTCGAAAGAGCGCCTGACTCAGGCGGTTAGCGCGTCGAGGTGACCGTCCAGTTTACCGCACAGCGCTTCGACGATTTCCCGAGGGTCGCTGGATTCAATGTAGGGCAATGCCACCTGTGAGACGTGCGGGTAGCGCTTACTCAGGACCTCGACTGCGCGGTCCGTCGCGTCTTCGCGCACGCGACACTCTTCGTCCAGGCTGTTGAGCACCTGATGCATCGAACCGGTGGTTTCCGGAGCGCTGCGTAAGACCTTGGCGAAGGGGTATTCCGGGGACAGTGCACGATTGAGCAATACCGCTGTCGGGCGCAAATCGAGAGCGCTCAGTTGCTTGATCCAGTACTCGGCGTCGGCCTGCGCGGCGGCGCTCGGTGCCGTTACGACAACGTACTGACTCATCGGTCCGAGCAGCAGCCGCGATGTCTGAGCGGTGAGCGCCACGAAACGCTTGCGGACCAATGCGAGCTCCGCGAACAAGCCGGCGACGTCGTAGACGACCGACCCCATGACTTTTGCCAGCATGCGCTCGACGCGGTTGGGTCGTCCTTTTTTCTGCGTGTTACCACGCTGAGCGAGCTTGGCGAGCCAGCCGACGGCGCGCCCGCCCAGCAGCTTAGCCAAGCGTCCGGGATAGTGAATGAAGTCGATCGCGTAGCGCGACGGAGCGGTGTCGACGACCACCACTTCGATCTCGAGATTGCGTACCGCTTCGGTCGTGAGCGCCATAGAGACGAGTTCGTGGATGCCCGGCACAGCGTCCTCCAGGACCTGGTACAGCGCGTTGTCGAGCAGCCTCGCGAGCGCTTCCGGTTCCTCAGCGAACAGCAGCTCCACGAACGCCCGCATCGAGGTGCGAGGATCCGGCATCAGTCCAAACAACTCGCCGTCGCCGGTATCGAGACTGAGCGGCTTCACCTGGCCCCCGACAGCCACTCCCAGAGCATCTGCGAGGCGACGCGCTGGGTCGACGCTCACGACCAGCGCGCGTTTGCCCGATCGCGCCAGAGCTAGTGCCAGGGCGGCCGAGGTCGTCGTTTTGCCGACGCCGCCACCGCCAGCGCTGACGATCACCTGCGGCGCCTTCATGCCGCGCCCCGTTCCGTCAGCCAGCGCGCGACCTGGCGTGCCGTCGGATCGGCAGGGGACAGCGGTAGTCTCGTCAGCGTCGCGGTGCGCTCGCCGGCCGCCTGACTGAGCGCCTTGTCGACGGCCAACGCCGTCGCCGCGCGTTTCGTGAGTAGCGCGCCCAACTCGCCCGCCGCGGTGGCGACCACGCCCAGCTCGTCGGCCACCCTGAGCGCGTCGCTCAGCGCATCCGGCGGCGGCATCGCCGGCACGTGATTGACGACTAAGCGATCCACGCGCAAACCGACCTCGCGTTCGATGGCGCCGCACAGCTTGATCGTTTCGTTCATGACTAGCGGTTGCGGAAGCGTCACCACGACCACCGACGAGCGTTCCGGGTGAATCAGCTCGCGGTGGACCCGTGCACACAGGTCGTGAATGGGTCCCCTTTTGGTCAGGTCGCGCCCTTGCTGTGCGACGCGCAGCCAGGCGACGCTATGACCCGTCGCCGGCATGTCGATCACGACGCGCCGTCGGGGATGTTCCTCGACGACCCGCCGCACCATTTCCAGAACGGCGATCTCGCGAATCGCGGGCGCGGACTGGATCAGCGGCCGCATCGCGAAGTTGCCCAGCGCGAGTTTGGCGAGGGTTGCGGAGCCGAACAGGGGGGCTGCGGCCGTCAGGATCGCCTGCTGGGGATCGAGCACGACGTGCTTTAGGTTCTTGGGTAGTTTGCCGAATGCGCGTTCCCCGGAGTCCCCATCGCCGAACTCGACGAAGACCGCGCCTTGACCGCTCTGCACTGCTGCGATTGCGAGGCCGGCTGCTACGGTTGTTTTGCCAACACCGCCCTTGCCGGTGACGAAAACGGCGGGCGAAAGTGGCGTGAGACTACGGTCTGCCGTCTCAGTCGGCGACACCCGACGCCATTCCTTCTAAGACCTCGTTGAGCATCAACACGTACGCCTCCCGCACGAAGCGTACGTAGTGCTTTGATTTCAGTCCGCCAGCCCGGGTCAGGTCGTCAAGGCCGTCGACGGTGCGTCGCCACATCTGATCGATATCTTGGAACGTCCACTCGCCGGTGAGGACGGGCGTCTTGCGTCCCTCTTCGATGTCCGTTTCCACGTCGAGATAATCGTCCATCATCTGGACGAACATCGACACGTCATACATCCACGCGCGCGCGCCCTCGCCGGCGTAGCGGTGGACCGGGAACAGAAGCCCGTCGATCGTGCCTTCCACGCCAGCCACCCGGTGCCCCAGTCCGCTCGGATCTACCACGTTGGTCATGCCAGCGATCTCCGCGTCCACCCAGTCTCGCAGCTTATCCATCGCCGCTTCGAACGGCGCTTTCTCCCAGTCCGCGAGCTGGTCGGACATGGCCACCTGTAAGGCGCGCGTCAGTTTGAGTTCGGGCGTATCCGGTTGCCACTCGCCGCGCAGCAGCGCCTTCATCTTGCGACCGCGTTCGATCGGCTCGTCTGTCATGCAGTGATCGAGGGCGTGGTCGACAACGGCGATAAACGCGGCGACCAAAATGATCCGTCGATGCTCGGCTTTGAGCGTTCCGCGCCCGAGGACGGCCATGGCAGCGCGCGAACCGTAGCCGAGGACGGTAAACGGAAGTGGCAGTCGATTTGCGACGTCCGTAACCGCGCGCACGGCGAGCGGCCGATTCGGGGCGCAGAAAAGCACCGTGTACGGCGCCGAGGCGTAGAGGTTGCACGCCGCCAAGCGAAGCTTTACGCCGAAGCGCTCGTCGAGCACGGCCGGCCAATGCTCGCGAATCAACGGCATCACGAACCTGTCGTAGTACAGCGCGGTTGTGTTCCGGATGCCGACGGTCATCTGCACGACCGAGCCATCGGCCTTGCCCATCATCTCGCGCAGTTGGTCCAGGCGCTCCGTACGCGGCGGGATCTCGGCAGCGGAGGGGGCAGGCGCGCGAGTGGCTTCGGATTCCGTCATCGGAGTCAGCCAACGTAACAGGTCTCGTCGACGAAATCGGGCTGAATGCGCGGGCGCCTGAGCGGATCACTGACCCGCAGCCGGTTCTTAGGCTACGTTGACGTATGCCTCGACGAATCGCGCCGGTTGGTCTGTGCGTCTTGCTCCTGCATTGCGCGGCTGATGACGGCGAGACCGCCGGACGCAGCGGCGGGCTCGGCGGGACGGCAGCGACCGGTGGAGACGCCGGAGCCGGCGGAGCCGGCGGCGCGGCAGCGGCTGGGAACGGGGGCGTCGCGGGGACTGGCGTTGCTGGATCCGTTGGCGTCGGTGGTTCGCTCACCATCGATTCAGGGTCCTGCACGCCCAACGAGACTTCCGAGACGCTGTGTGACGGACTCGACAACGACTGCGATGGCAAGGTCGACAACGTCGACGTGGGCGGCGATGGGATCTGTGATTGTCTGCGGTTGGGCATCATCGGGTCGCCCGGAACGCTGCCGTCGGCGAATTTTCAAGCCTGGCTCGCGGCGCGCGGAACGAAGGTCGAGCGCAAGCACACCACCGGCAGCGAGCCGTTCGATGCTGCGTTTCTGAACAACTACGACGTGCTCGTCATCGATCGTTTGCCCCGCCCGTACACCGCCGCAGAAGCCGCCGCCCTCGAAACGTGGGTGGACGCCGGAGGCGGGTTCATTTCGATGACCGGCTACACGAACACGCCGGACCCGGACTTCCTGCCCAATGCGCTGCTCGCTCCGTTCGGCTTGGAATACGTTCCGCCGCTATTGATCGAAGACGTGACGAATTTCACGCCGCACCCCGTCACTCAGGGCCTGAGCCTCGTCACGTTCAACGGTGGCTATGAAGTTCGGGACAATGGGGCGGGCCTCGGCACAAGCACGCCCATTGCTCGGGTGACGGCCGGTCCCGTGGCGGTGGCTCACGAGCGCGGCATGGGGCGCGCCGTGGCCTGGGGCGACGAGTGGATTACGTTCGATTCCGAGTGGCAAACGATTCCAGAGATCGAGACTCTTTGGATCAACGTGTTCGCGTGGATCGGACCGCGCAACAGCTGTGAAGTTCCCGGGCCGCCCAAATAGCTCGGGTTTCAATCACTCCGATCGCAAGCGAGCCCGATTGACGATCAACCGTGACTCGCTTCGAAAGCGCCCCGCACGTCGAAGGCGACGTCGAGCCTCTCGAGCGCTTCATACAAGCACACCAAATACAACCCCAAGCCCAGGAAGTTGCGATGCAGGGATACCCCGGCTTTCTGGCACGCCAGGAACGTTTCGTGGAAGGAGGCGTGGAACGCCTGCGTGTCGAAGCGGACGCTGCGCTGGTCACCCGAGCCCAAATGGCGCACCAGTGCGTCTCCGGACGCCTCGAGCTGGAGCTGTTTCAAGCCCGTCTCAAACCGCGCAGAGTCCTCTAGATAGAAGCCGCCGTACAGGTTCCGGATACCGCAGAGAAAATCAGGATCCCAATCCAGATAGATCGGGTTCGGGCACCAGGCGAGCCAATCGCCATCGGACGAAAACGTGTCGAGTCGAAGGTCGAGGATGGCTGCCCTGTCGCCGAAGAGCTGGCCGAAGTACAATTCGAGGATGTGCTGGCCGATTGCGACTCGCCGGTCGGCCGTCAGTTCGCCTTCCTGGATCGTCGGGCCGGTCTGCTGGTCTGCGAGTCGCACCTTCACGCCGCGCTGCCCGAGCAGTGTTGACAGGCGCCTCTTCAGTTCAGCGAATCGGCTGTCGTTTCCATGATTTGAGACGAACTCTCGGCCTTGTTTCAGAGAACCGCTCAGGGGGAGAACATCGAACAGCGCCGGCGACGCGTAATCTAGGAACTGGGACCAGCTAGTGCCTTTGGCGGCGCGTTTGAGGATCTTGGCTGCACCCAACATGATGTCGGACGTAAGGCCCTCGGCTTGATGAGCAACGTCCGAACAAGGCGCAGATGGCGCCATCGGATCGCCCGCTCCGTCACAGCCATGCGCGGCGAGCTAGCGCTTGGCGAAGATGCGGCCGGCTTGGTAGGGCTTGAGCTTTTGCCACTTGGCATACATCGCGACGGTTTTCTGACGGATGCCCTGCTCGGACTCGTTTCCCCCTAGCGCGGTGAGCACGGCGTGTAGCACGTATCCCTCCGGCGCCATCAGAGCCGACGTCATGAGCACGGGGCGTGACCCTGCGGCCGTCAGCGCAGCGCTGAAGTAGCTTTCGGAGTAGCAGGCGAGCACGAAGCTCGGCGTCGGCCTGCGCTGGGTGTCGTCGCTCGGAATCGGCAGCTTCAGTCCGTCCATCATGCGGTTGTGTCCGAGATAGCCGTTCACGTGCACCCGGAGTGTTCGCTCGATGTCCGCATCTCGAATCGTCACCGTCGAGCCGCGCGTGGCGGCTTCATGGAACTTCAGCACCGCCCGGTCGATCTGGTCGCCGGCGATAGCGTCCATCACGGCGACCAGCTCTATCTCACCCTGCACGCCCCACGGCTGGCCGGACATGGCTCGTTTGACGACGAGTCGCCTGAGGTGTGGGGGCTCTCCGGGGCTGTTCTGCACGTGGGTCCAGCCAGCCTTCGGCTTCAGAAGGAAGTTTTCTGTGCCGTAGAGCGCTCCCCAATAGATGTTGGTTTCCGGACGGCGTGGCTGTCCCGCAACTTGGGAACCGCAGTCGATCTGTCGGTTGGAGCACAGGGCGACGCGCACGTGGACCACCAGAGGTCGACCAGCTCGCACGTCAGCGAGCGCTTGAGGCGACACGGTGGTCCACGGCGAGCCCCGTGGCGGCGCCACGGCGGGTGCTGGAGGTTCGATCGGTGGCGGCGAGGGCGCGGGAGGGAGCTGCGGCGAGGCGCGGACCGTCGCCTGCGAAAGCGTTTGGGCGGTGGTCGCCATGCCCGGCGGTGGAAACCGGGTCTGTTGCTTAACCCCGGACCCGCAAGCAGAGAGCCAAACCGAAGTCAGGACGCTCAAACTGCAAGAAAGCCGATGGGATGCCACGGTATTAAGGACGCGCGGGGGCTGCATCGGGTCTACGGATTCTGGTACAAGGCCGACTGAGGTAGCGCTCTGGCCTCCCCTCAGCGCTCACGCCATGCACCCCACCCGACCGACTCCGTTTTCGCTCAAGTCCGACGTGCCCGCGGCGCTTGTCGTCTTCCTGGTGGCGCTGCCGCTGTGCCTGGGCATTTCGCTCGCTTCGGGTGCTCCACTGGTGTCCGGCATCATCGCGGGAATCGTTGGGGGTATTGTCGTTGGCGCCCTGAGCGGTTCGGACGTCGGCGTTTCGGGACCTGCGGCCGGGCTGGCCGTGATCGTCCTCACGGCGATTCAGGATCTGGGCTCTTTCAACATCTTTCTGGTTGCCGTCATTCTGGCGGGAGTCATCCAGCTGGCGCTCGGGTATCTGCGCGCGGGCGTCATCGGCTACTATTTCCCGTCTGCCGTGATCAGCGGAATGCTGGGTGGCATCGGAATCGTGATCTTTCTTAAGCAGATTCCCCACGCGCTCGGTTACGACAAGGACTACGAGGGCGATTTAGCGTTCAGCCAGATCGACGGCGAGACGACACTCTCGGAAGTCGGCGCTGCCCTCAACGTGATCAGCCCGGGGCCCATGATCATCACAGCCGTCGCGCTGGTGATCCTGGTGCTTTGGGAGACGAAGTGGATCAAGGGCAGTCCGCGTCTAAGCATGGTTCCGGGCCCGCTGTTGGCGGTTGTGACCGGCATGGGCCTGTCGCTGCTGTTCGATGGCATGGGGTCGCTGAAGCTCAAGGCTGACCAGCTTGTGAACATTCCGGTCATCGAGGGTATGGCCGGGCTCAAAAAGACGTTCGCCTTTCCCGATTTCTCGGCGTTGCGGATCGGGGCTGTGTATAAAACGGCCGTCGTCATGGCGATCGTTGCCAGCTTGGAGACGTTGCTGTGCGTTGAAGCAACCGACAAGCTCGACCCACGTAAGCGCGTCACTCCCACCAACCGGGAACTCAAGGCTCAAGGCGTTGGCAACATGATTTCGGGATTCATCGGGGGGTTGCCAGTGACTCAGGTGATCGTTCGAAGCTCGGCCAACATCCAGGCAGGAGCCCACAGCAAGGGCTCAGCGATCATCCACGGCGTCTTCTTAGTGATTGCCGTGTTCGCCCTTCCGACGCTCATGAATCGGATCCCGCTCGCGGTGCTTGCGGCCATTTTGCTCGTGGTTGGATACAAGCTGGCTAGGCCGTCGCTGTTCAAGCGAATGTGGAAGGCCGGACCGGCTCAGTTCGTCCCGTTCTTTGTGACGATTTTGGGCGTGGTGTTTGTAGATTTGCTGGTCGGCATCGGCATCGGTATCGCGTTCGCCGTAGTCGGCCTGCTGATCGAAAACTTTCGGCTACCGTTCGATCTGTATAATTCCCCTGCCGAAAAAGATGAGCACGTCCGGATCGTGTTGGCGCAGCAAGTGACGTTCCTGAACAAAGCGAGTGTTCAACAGACGCTAAACGCCATTCCGAACGAATCGTCTGTCGAGATCGATGGCACTAATTCGGTGTATGTGCACGCTGACGTAATCGAGATCATTAATGATTTCGTCGCGAGTGCACCCGCCCGCGACCTCCAGGTGGTCGTCAAGGACCTAGAGGGAGTGCAAAAGGGGCACCCCACGGGCGGCGCAAACGTCACGATCACGATGCCCAGCCAAGACGCCAAGACGCCGGCCCCGGCGTCCACCTGACGCCAGATTGTCCGCGCTTACTCGAAGTCGGTCGTCCGGAGGTGGAGGATGCGGTTCTCGCCGTCGGCGCGCCTAGCTGCCAGCGCTAGTTGGTGACGGTCGGTTGGTCGGTGCAGTTCGAATTGCCACGCGGATGGTTCGTCGTTGATCGGTGCGACGAACCCGATCGTGATGGGGGTGCCGATGCAGAACGCAAACCTGTCGAGCGGTAGCGCAAGACCCATCCCGCGCGCCTTGATGTAGCTCTCCTTTAGCGTCCAATACTCAAAGAAGCGGGTCCGCTGATCGGGCTGAGACAACATGTCGTCGCGTTCGGTGGACGAAAACACCCGCCTGCTAACGGCGTGGAAATCGACATCGCGGTGGGTTGGTTCAACGTCGACTCCGCAATCGATGGTTTCGTTTATCAACACCGCTGCCAGTCCCCGGGTATGGCTCAGATTGAAACGGAGGGGGACGCCGACGGTCGGCGCGGCAATCTCGGGGCGACCGTGTTCTCCGCGTGCGAACCGCCAGGCCTCGGGAGCCACGTCGGCGTAGCGGCTCAAGGTATGACGCACGAGCGCGTGCGCGACCAAAAACAGGTCGCGGTCCTTTTTGAAACGGAAGCGCTTCCAGCGCTCACGCTCATCGTCGTCCAGCCACGCCGCGAACCGACCCTGATGTGCTGGATCTCGGAACCGATCGACATCCGCCAGCCAGATGTGCAGCTCGTTGTGGACCGCGTCGGGCACAGCTCAAGTGTCAGTCGAACGGCATGCCGCCGTAAATGGCCACCAGCAGGTCTTTGATCCTGTTCGGGTGCAGCGCTCGGGCGCGCCTAACGACCGGTCCACCGTTGTCGTTATAGCGGCTGTGTTCAGGAGCTCTTATGGTCCCAGTGTAGAGTCAGCACGGATGTTCCGGATGCTTGTCCCACGTACTGAGCGTTCAGTAGCGCCGATCCGGTCGGTGGCCTAGACGGCGAATTTGGATAGTTTCAGGGTCAGCGGCGCGCGACGCGTTGGACGCCGTGTCATCATCGAACTTCGCCGGGGCTATGGCACGCTGTGAGCTGGGTGTGACGGGTACGATGATGATCAAGATCTATGGTGTTTCGCTAGCTGCCTTCCTTCTTTTGATCGGGTGCGGTGGCGACCCAGACGGAGTCGCGTCGAACGAGCCTAGTTTCACCGGAGGAGCTGGTGGTACGCCCGGCGTTGGAGGCACAAACACAGGTGGTACGGGCAACTTCGGTCCCGGAGGGGCCGGCCCGGGGGGCGGCGGACCGGGGGGCGGTGGCCCGGGCGGCGGTGGCCCGGGAGGCGGTGGCCCAGGCGGCGGCGGTCCGGGAGGCACCGGCGGCACCGGCGGGATGGGGATCGGTGGTACCGGTGGCGGAGGCATGGTCATCCCGCGCGATCCGTGCCCGGGGTCCAGCAGCACCTGCTGGGAGACGCAAGGCGCGGCCAAATGCGCCATGTTCACCAAGAGCGAAGACTTCTCGTCGGGAAATTACAACGTGCATCGGTACCGAATGACTCTCGGAGCGAATGCTGACACCGACGTCAGGCTCACCCGCACGGCGGGCAGCTGGTCGCCGGCGGTGGTGGTCGTTGGCACAGACGGCACGACCTACTTCGACGGCAACAGTGGCACGTCCGCCGTCACCGTCATGTCCGATGGCTCGTCGTCGGATGTGGTCGACCTGAGCATCAGGCTGCCGGCGGACACCGACGTGGACGTCGTCGTGACTGCCCACGCGGTGATCGGGGCGAACTTCTCAGCCATTGAGGCCATCACTCAATCCGCGACATACAACTTGGTCGTGGACCCGGCGTGTATGTCAGGTACCGGAACCGGGGCGTTCCTCGGGACGTTCAAGAACACGTACTATTACAAGGCGGTGGAGACGAACTTCTCCGGGCCAGACACCACCACGCTCTACGACGCCAACTGCAACGCGATAACTCAGGTACCCGCCTCGTTCTCGGACGCGGTCTGCATCGAGGGTAGCGGATTGCTCGCGAACGGTGACGTGATCAACTACGCCAGCACGTGCTCGTGCGGCCGACCGTGCCCCACCGGTTCGACGATCTGCTATTCGGTCGTCGACAAGACTCTGTTTCCGTGGGGACTCGGCAACCGTGGCAATGCTTTGGTGCCGCTCGTCTCGTGGGCCGTCGACACGTCGGTGATTGCCGACAACACCGTGCTCTACGTTCCGGCCTGGGATGGCGTACAAATCCCCGCGGTAGGCACGCTGGGTGGGTTCACTCATGATGGCTGTTTTCGCGCCGACGACGTCGGTGGCGCGATCAACGGCAACCACTATGACTTCTTCGCCGGCACCGAGGAAATGTGGCAGGCGCTCGAAAGCGTTCACCCGACGAACTCGATGTTGGAAGTCCGGGTAAACGCCACACGATGTAGCCACTTGCAGTAGCGCCTGGCTTAGTTCGGCGAATAGGCGGGCTGCATCTCGCGTGATATTGATTCGTCATGACCGAGCCACAGCGCGCGGGCGGCGGGGCCTTTTCGCCGCCACCTTTTGTGCCGCCTGCGCCCGGGCTTGGGTTTCCGGGCAGTGGCCCGCCAGCGGGGGTAGCTTGGCTCAAGGGATATTGTGCGGCGCAGCTATTGATGTTCGGCGGCATGAGCTTGATAGCGGTTGGCTTGGTGGCTACGGCAGCGATCGACCCAGGCTATCGGGTCAACCCTGATGAACCGCCGGCGTGGGTGATCGGGCTGTTCTTGGCTGTCTTCTCGGTGCCGCTCGCGATCGTCTATCTGGTCGGACTCATCGCTCCGCGCAGACCCTGGGTCTACGTGTACGGCTACATAGCGTGCGCCGGTTCATTCGTCTGTGGCGGCTGCTGGTTCTTGGCGATTCCCGTGCTCGTCTACTGGCTGAAGCCCGAGACGAAGGCCTGGTACATCGACGCGCCCACGTAGCGCAATTTCCGGGACGGGTTCATTTCTTTCTGAACCCACCCTTGTCGGCGCCTAGCGCTCCGCTTTTCCAGCGAGCCGTCGACCCAACTCCCCAACCCACGGTGACACGGCGCCGTCCGGCGTTTCGCCCCGCACGATCGCCAGCACGGCGCGGGTCTCGTCGCTTGGATCGTCGCATTCCTCGAGCACACGAAGGAACACGGACTCGACTTCCGAAGCGCCAGTTTTGCTCTGCCAGTCGAGCACCGATTCGCCAAACGCGCGGTCGGGTGCGTGCGGTTCCTCGGCCTCCGGCGTCACGCCCAGTCGGTTGATCGATTCGAGCACGCGGCGGCCGCGTTGCGCGTAGGGCAGGCGACGGAGGTCCGCCGGTTCGATAGCCTTGCCGACGACGTATTCTTGGGCGGCGTGCCGATATGGGAACTCAAGCTTCCCCGACAGTAATTGAACGGGCAGGCCACCGATGAAGCGAATTGGGACGATCGGCAGATCGAGCTCCAGGGCCAAATCCAGGAACGTTGAGCTGACCTTGGTGGTCGCCTCTCGGCACGATGTGCCTCGCGTCCCTTGCGGATGAAGGAAAAACGAGCGGTGGCTGTTCGCGAGA
>JAUIKB010000044.1 GCA_030430975.1 Polyangia bacterium | reverse complement strand
GGATCTGAGCTCCGCCGCGGTTGGCCTTGGCGAGCTTTCGCCGCATCTCCGCCTTCGCCGCGGGACTCTTCTCGATGTCCTTCTTGACGACCTTGACGCCACGCTTCTTCAGATAGCGTGCGGCGGCGTCGCAGGGCTTGCACCAGACGGCTCCGTATACGACGGCGGTGATCTCACCGGTGTCCTTCGCGTTGGGCGGTGCAACCGTCGGAGGCGACGCGGCCGACCCAGAAGGTGCCGCTGACGCCTTGGGGGCGAGGGCTTCTAGCCGCTTCTTGCGCAGCTTCGCGCCGCGCTCGTCCCAGGCAGCACGGGTCTCCGTGGTCACGGGGTAGGTTCCGTCAGCGCCCTTCTTGGAAACGTCGGCGACGTAGACAAGCTCACCGGTACCCTCTTCCTTCGTCGTCACCACGACGCGCACGGCGGAGCGGTAGTTCTCGGGGATATCGCTGATCTTCTGGCTGGTGTGGAAATCGCCCTTCTCGTCGAGATAAGTGAGGAGCAGGTCCTGCGTGTCGTCTTTCAGTTCCAGCGCCGGGAGCTGATTACTCTTGGGCGCGGCGCTGACGCCGCTGTTTTGGTCATCCCCGTTCTTGCACGCCACGCTGAGCAGCAGCGTCGCGAACAGTGCGATGAGCCAAACGACCGTGCGCTTCATGAACAACTCCTTAACCACACGGCCACGCCGCGCCAGCCCGGCTACTTCGAATCACCCAGCGGAAATTCCGTTCGCCGATCGCGCAGTCGGCCCGGGATGGAGCGGACCCATTCGACGATCCCGATCAATATGTACATCGACAGCAGCCAGACGAGGACGAACTGAGGCTTGTAGCGTTGCCACACAAAGGCGCTGGAACCGATCGTGAACAGCACAACCAGTACCGTCGCCGTGTTCAGCTTCAGTTCCTTGAACGACCTGAACTGGACATTCGACACCATCAGCAAACTGAGGCCGATCGTTACGGCGAAGATTACCTGAGTGTACTGTTCGGCGCCGATCGCGCCGCCAGCAGCGTGGTTGGCCACCACCAGCGCGATCAGGACACCGCTCGCGGGGGGTATCGGCAGCCCGACGACGTACTTGCCGGGTTTGACCGGAGTGCCGCTCGAGTTCGAGCTGATCACGTTGAAGCGCGCTAGTCGAATCGCACCGCACGCGGTGAACATGAATGCGGTAAACAGACCGGCGAGCGGATAGCGATGCAGAACCCAGTTGTGGACCAGCAACGAGGGGGCAACACCGAACGACACGATGTCAGCGAGCGAATCGATCTGAAGTCCGAACGCGCTCTGGGTCTTCGTCATGCGAGCCACCCGGCCGTCCAACATATCGAAGAGCATCGCGAAGATGAGCAGCACCGCCGCTCGATAGAAGTCGTCAACGGCTGCGTTCGGCTTCGCGACGATGCGAATCGCGTTAAATCCGCAGAAAATGCTCGCGAGGGTGATGAGGTTGGGCAGCACAAACAGCGTCTTCTTCAGGTCGACTCTGCGCCGCTTGCTCTTGCGTCTCCGTCTGCGTTTCGGGAACCCCACGACCAACCAAGCTACAATCACGCGGCGCGTCAGTCCAGCTGGCGCACAATGATTTTTCTCATAAAATCAGCGCATTGGGGCGGCGGACCGGCGAATTCACTACGCGCCCCGAGGACGCGCGAGCGCCGCCGTCCGAGCTTACTTGGTTGAAATCTAGGCCCTTTCGACCGGCCTGCGTAGGTTCTGAGCGATGCGAACCTCAATTCTCAGTCGAATCCTCCGGGACCTCGCCCGCGTGCTGGGCACAGCTGGCGCGCTCGCTGCGGTGGGCTGCAGCGGTGGCCAGGACAAGTTCCAGAAGGAACTGGACTCGCTGCAAGAGCAGGTCGTTCGCATGCAAGGTGAACAAGATCGCATGTCGGAACGGCTGGTCGCCATGGAGGCGATCGGTGCATCGCCTGCCGCCCAGGTAAAAAAGCGGGCAGATGGCGAGTCAGACGAGGCTGGATTCGAGGAGCGTCCGCGCCTCAAGGTCGTTCAGATGGCGCCCGACGCGGATGCCGCGCCTGCCGACGAGAGCGAGTCTGTGGCGCTTCCCCAGCAGGTCGATGAGGACGCGAAGCGGCCCAAGATCGAGCTGAACGGCACGAAGGCCAAAAAGCGCCGTTCTAAAAGCGGTTCATGAAGCGGCTTGGTTTTGGGCCCCGAGCTTCAGAACGGGGCACACTACCGGTGAGCCATGATCAGATTCCGCACTCACCTCATCGTTGCATTGACGGTCTGCGCCACAGGCGCACACGCCCAAACAGTCGAAGTGCCGGCCAGCGAAGGCGGCACCACGACGATCAACGTGGATCCGGGCGCGTCGACGTCGACCGAGTCGACGACGGTGTACACACCGCCTGGAGCGCTTCCTCCGGGCACGGACGTCAATTCGCACCTGCCCAGTAGCTCCAAGGCACGTCTCGACATCAACGAGGGCGATTCGTTCGACCTCGCGCCCCGACGTGGCGGGTCGGTGTCGCTGCGAGGCGGAAAGAACGCGCCCGCCCTCGTCGGCGGAGGCGTCTCTGGGGCGACGCGGATCCCAGGCATCCACCGTGTTCGCAAGGGCGACACGCTTTGGGACTTGTGCAACCACTACTATCGTAACCCGTGGATGTGGCCGAAGGTATGGAGCTTCAACCCGCAGCTTCAGAACCCGCATTGGATCTATCCCGGCGACCAGTTGCGCATGAAGCGCAACGGGCTCGAGGCAGTTGCGCGCGAGGCGGGCTTCATGAGTTCGAACTCGATCGTGCCTGCCAACACGGTGTTCCTGAGAAATCAGGGTTACATCGACGACCCGAAGCGAGACGCATGGGGCGAGGTCCTCGGAGCTCGCGAAGATCAGATGCTGCTTGCATATGGTAACAATATCTACATGAGTATTCGCAAGGGCGCTGATGTGAGGCTCGGTCAGCTGCTGACGGTCTTCACGACGGTTCGTAAGCCCAAGAAGATAAAGGGAACGCGGCGCCCCCCAGGGGAGATCGTGGCGTTTAAGGGCACGGTCAAGGTGACCGAATGGAATCGCAAGACCCGAGTGGCGCGCGGTAGGATTGTCGAATCACTCGATGTGATCGAGCGCGGATTCAAGGTTGGGCCGATCGGGCGCCGCTTCGACGTGGTGCCACCGAAGCGAGCCACCAAGACGCTTTGGGCGCGAATCCTGACGAGCGTGTACCCGCACGTCTATATGGCGCAGAACCAAGTAGTGTTCCTGGACCGCGGACGCGAAGACGGTCTGAAGCCCGGATACAAGATGTTCGTCGTGCGAAAGGGCGACGTGTGGCGGCAATCGCTCAAGACCGCTACGCGATCGGCGCGAGACCGAGTACGCCAAGATGTTGACGAGCAGGTTCGTGTCGAAGACACGCCGCTCAAGGGCGACCAGAAAGACTTCCCTGAAGAGATCATTGGCGAGCTGCGCGTTCTTCGCACCCGCAAGTACAGCTCGATCGCGATCGTCACCGCTTCGCACCGCGAGTTCACGCGCGGCGATCGAGCCATCGCCCGCAAAGGCTACTGAACGGAGTTCTCGTTCTCCGCTGCGGCCATGCGTTCGGCTTCGGCTTCGGCTTCGGCCACCGGGTCCGCCTCGGCGACGCGAACTGCTGATTGCCTAACGCGGACTCGCCCTCCGCTGCGGGCCTTGGCGATGGCGGTGGCCAGCGCTTCGGGCTCCTTTGAGGCCACCAGGACGCTCTTGAGCTTGTCGCCGTCGCGGTGGCGAATGCGTACGGCGCGTCCGGCGTCACCGACCATGTTGTACGCCCACTCGCCGTCGCGAGCGCGCCGGATCCCCCAACCCCCGAACTTCTTCCAATCGTAGTCGACGGCTTCTGCCGAGTCGATCGCGCTCATGGCGATCTTGGGCCCGAACAGGCCGTACTGAATATGCACGTGTTCGTCAGATACAGTGACGCGTAGCACTGCAAATAGTGCCCAAAGCGCGAACATCATCAGCGTCGTGAGCAGCCCGCTAATGGCCAGCGGCCAAATCGCGGCCGCCCCGGCACCCCAGCCGGACAGAAGGATGGCGCCCATTGAAAATGCCCAGATGCCTCCGATAATGGCGTGCCATATCCAGTTCGCTGGGATTTTATCACGATAGATAATCTGCCCGCCGTCGCCCATGTACGCTGCCTCGTACTCATCGGCTGGCCGCACGACTAGAGTCGGAGGCTTATGGTCATCGTCGGGCATGCGTGACTATATCCCGTCGCCGCGCGCGCGGGGAGACCGCGCGGTTCACGGTCCTCGCGGGACCACAACCTGGCCGACGCGTACGTCGCGCATGTCTTAGACGGTCGCTCGTAGCCCGGGTGCGCCGACGGTCGGCCCATCTTGGCTGGCCAGCAACGCGTCGAGGCAGGGCAGGACCACCGCCTCAATGGCGGTATCCTCGGCGTTCCAGCGCTCGTGGTCTGTAAGGCGACCGGCGTGATGCCAGCTCTTCGACCGGGGCGCTCGCTCGGGAGCACGCCGGCTGCGAGATCGGACGGCGGCGCGTTCCGCTCGCAGTGCGCGCAGCACCCCCGCGCGGTCCTGAGTCAACGCCCAGGCGACGAACCGCCACGCCAGGTCGCTGTGGTTCGCTTCGTCCCGCGCGATGACCCGGAGAGTCTCGAGTACTTCGGTATCGTTGCACATGACGCGCTGGTGTTCGGCCACGATGGCGGCGAGCGTCTCTCCCACGCAGCCCTCACGGAAGGCCGCTACGACGGTCTCTTCGAGCGTGCCGGTCGGTTCCAACGGTGCTGCTAGTTTCCCAGGACCTAACTTGTCCGCGCCCCAGCGACCGGCCAGCGCGAAACAGCGCCGCGCATGATCTACTTCGTCGAGGCCGGCTTGGATCGAATCGCCAACCAGTTCGGCAGGTGCTCCAAGCGCCAGGAGCTGCAACGTGAAGCGCGCAAACGACGCGACCGACGCGTGCTCCATCAGCGCGTCGGCCTGCCACGCCCGGGCGATCTCTGTGTCGGCATCGACGACCGTCGTGGCGCCGGACCAGTCCTCGCGCTTCGCGGTCCGAGCCACCACCGCCACGCCGCTCACGGTGAGCGGTCGCCCGCAACACCCGCCGACGCAGAACGTGAAGCAACACCGATCGCCATCCCGTTCGGCCGCCGCTGCAGGCCCGTTGCAGCAGTCGTCGGAAACGCGGTCGACGGTCGGGCAGCCATTGGCGTCCGTGTCCCCACCGGGCCACCCGGGGCCGGTCGGTTCCCCAAGCTGAGTCTGGCGATCGACGTAAGCCTTCAGTCCCTGATCGTCGAGGCACAGGCGCTCGGGCGTGCCGTAATCGCACAGCGGGCCGCTTCCGCCCGCCGGCGTGCCGCCGCCGCCCACACTGGGAGCCCCGCCGCTTCCCGCGCTGCCCGATCCGGAAGCGGAGCCGCCCGAGGCGGTGGAGCCGGCCGCCGCTCCGCCGCCGCCTTCCTGTTCGCTCTCGGTATTGCCGCCGCACGCGCCGACGCTCGCGACGGTGATCGCGCCGGTCGCGGCGAGCGAGCGCAGGACACGGTTGCGCAACTGGTGGACGTGGTGACTCACAGGCCAAATCTAGCCGCGGGTCTCGTCCGGCGCTAACCGTTATCGCTTGCGGTCGTCAGGAGTCGATCGGCGCGGTACGCGTAGCGAGGCTTTACTCGCGAGTGCGAATGCCAGACGTGCTCCATTTTCAGCAGCGAATCCATGACGATATCGGTGGGGCAGCAACGCTCATGCGCAACCTTGAGCACTTCGCTCACCGCGCTGCGGACTTCTGCGGAGTGATAGACCGTCCCAGGCAGCACAGCGCACCCGCCGTCGTCGGGCGCGAGACGAGCCTGGCAAAGTGAGTCCAATTCGACGAGTGACCGAGCGAAGTCGTCGCTGGGGGTGATCACGAAAGCGGCGCCGGACCACTCGTCGGTGGCGACGGTGTCGGAACCGACCCGTCGGAATTCATAAACGCCTCGGTGGGGGGTGATGAGTGCCGCTGCGGCGTCGCGTTCAGACGGGTCATCCAGCTCCGGGATGATGATCCGAGCGAGACCGCCTCGAACCAGCACATCCTCCCAGGATGCGGCGTCTCGGGACTCGGCACCTGGGTGGTCCCCGGCGAACGCGCCACAGCGGGCAACGAATCGCTGCCGGTGGTGGTTCGATAACCTGTCGTACGGTGGCCGCGAGGCGCGCTCGATCAGTTCCTCGTAGACTGCACGGAGGGTCGGCGTCACGGCCGTGTTGTCTACCACGTAGCGGGCGTTGTCCGTCGTGATGCCGGGAACCGTCGATCGTGGTCGACCCCGAGCGCATCACGTGTAGACTGGCCCCATGGGAGAAAACCGTGTGTTTTTTCCGCAGGCTGCGCTCGACGAGTGGATCGCCGAGGACACCATCGATCTGAACGCGGAAGAACTGGTCATCCGGGCAGAAGCACGGCGCTACCGCATTGTGGAAGCCGTCCGGATACTGTCGGAAGTGGCCGGTGGTTTGGACGAGAACCAATTGGTTGGCAAGGTAAAGTCCCAGCAGTACCTGGCGGATATTGGCGCTGAGGTGCTCGACACGTCTCTCATCGTCGGGGAGAACGCCTACGAGGTCGTCCCGGGATTCTTGGGTTCGCCGGTCGGCAGTTTCGCTGAGCATTTGACCGGGCCAGCTCGGGCCGAGGCGCGGGCTGGTAGCGGCGAACCCGCTTCTAAGAGCAGCCCCAACAGCGACGAGGACCTGCTGGCTCACTTCCTGATCAGCAACCTCGATTGAATACATGGATGCTGCGATCACTGGGGCGTTCTTTGCGGGTGTAGTCGCCTACTCAGTTGCCTCGACGCTGTTTTTAGCCGAGCTGTATCGCCGGGAGGGCTCTTCGCCCGCGCGCAAATGGGCGCCGCGAGCCTTGGCGGTCGGGCTGGTGTTCCACGGAGCCCACGTCGTGGGGGCGAGCCTGCTGACGAACACGTGTCCGGTGCGCTCGATCAACTTCATGCTGAGCCTGTCCGCCTGGATTGCGGTAGCCGGCTATCTCTCCATCCGAGCACGCTGGAACTTCCACGCGATCGGTGCCGTGGTCGGCCCGATCGCACTGACGTTCCTCGTCAGCGCGGAGTTCGTGTCCGCGCGTCCCGATGACAGCGTGCCCACCGGCTTGTTGGCGGTGCACGTGACCGCCAATCTGCTGGGCGTAGGACTGTTCATTCTCGCTGGGGCGGCTGGCGCGTTTTACCTCGTGCAGGACAATCGGCTCAAAGCAAAGCAGCTAGGTGGACTGTCGAACAAGCTACCGCCGCTCGACACGCTAGACTTCACTGAGCACCGGCTCCTCGTGGCAGGGTTCTTGTTGCTGACATTGGGTATCGTCACCGGTGCGGTGTTCGCGGGCGGCCTCGGCTCGAGCAGCGGCACAGGGTTCGCACGGGTCTTGGTGGCGTTCGGCACGTGGCTGTTGGTCGCGCTCGTGCTCGTGCTCAGGGCGGTTCTGGGCTGGCGTGGGCGTCGCGCCGCCTACGGTACGATCGCCGGGGCGATCGGCGTGGCGCTGGTCGTCGCGGTTTATGTTCTGCGAGGTACCGGCGCGTGATCGTCGTCGTCGGGGTCTCGCATCATACCGCACCTATTGGTGTGCGGGAGCAGATCGCGATTTCTGCGCAGTCGTTGCCCGATGTGCTCGCGGATCTAGTGGGCCGTGAATCCGTCGCAGAAGCGTTGGTCCTCTCCACGTGCAATCGCACGGAGGTCGTTTTGGTGCCAGTGGCAGGTGCCGATCCTGCGCGCGCTGCAAGCGCTGGCATCGATGTGTTGTCGCGACGCTACCGGCGCGCCGCGGACTTTTCGTACACCCATGTCGGCTCTCAGGCGCTTCATCACTTGTTTCGCATGACGGCGTCCCTGGACTCGATGGTCGTCGGCGAGCCGCAGATCCTCGGGCAGGTGAAGTCCGCCTACGAGCTGGCACACTCGAACAAGACCGCTGGCAAGGTTCTGCACCGCGTGATGGGGCGCGCGATTCGGGCGGCTAAGCGCGTTCGGACCGAGACGTCGATCGGCAGTGGACAGGTCTCGGTGCCTAGCGTGGCGTGTGATCTAGCGCGTCAGATCTTCGGTTCACTGCAGCGGCGAACGACCGTGCTGGTAGGATCGGGTGAGATGGCGGAAGCGGTTGCCAAGCTTCTGCGTCAGGACGGCAGCCGAGTGATCGTCGTAGGCCGCAACCTGGAACGCGCGTCAGACGTGGCGGGACCACTGGGCGGAGAGGTGCGCCCGCTCGACCAGCTGTCCGAGGCGCTCGTGGCTGCGGATGTGGTCATATCCAGCACGAGCGCGCCGTCGTTCGTGATCGACCAGCGTATGGTTCGCGATATTCGTCGCGCCCGCCGCGGACGCAGTCTGTTCTGCATCGATCTGGCGGTGCCGCGCGATATCGAGCCAGCCGTCGACAAGATCGACGGCGTATTCGTCTACAACGTCGACGATTTCGCCAAGGTCGTGGCCGAGTCCTTCGCGGGACGTCGCAAAGAAGCATCCCAAGCGGAACTCATCGTGGCCCGGGAGGCAGAAGCCCAGCTGCGCTGGGGAGAGACAGCTCAGGTGACGCCGACGATCGTCGCGTTGCGCGAGCGGTTTCGGGAAGTACTCGGTGCTGAACTCGACAAGTCACTTCGGTCGCGCCTCAGTCACCTGTCCGAGAAAGACGTCCAGGCGCTTCGGCGCACCTTCGATGCAGCGACCAACAAGCTGTTGCATGGGCCGACGAGCAGGCTCAAGACCGCGGCGGCGGGTGCTACCGAGGGCGTTGCTCCCGAGCAACTTGTGGCGTCGCTGGTCGAGCTGTTTGAACTCGAGGGCGATGCGACGCCGGTCGATGAGGGTGATTTGGAACAAGCGGATGATGCAAGCGCTGCCGCACCGGCAGACGTTCATGGGAGTAATCCTTGATGAAGAACCGACGTGTGCGTATAGCTACGCGGAAAAGTAAACTGGCGCTCGCGCAAATGCGAGCGTGGGCGAAGACGCTGGCGGCGTGCCATCCCGGAGTCCAGATCGAGGAAGTCCACGTCGTGACGACCGGGGACAAGATTCAAGACCGATCGCTCGCCAAGATCGGCGGCAAAGGGCTCTTCATCAAAGAGATCGAGGAAGCGCTGTTGGACGATCGTGCCGATCTGGCCGTTCACTCGATGAAGGACGTTCCCGCCGAACTCGCGCCGGGTCTAACCATTGGCTGCGTACCCCCGCGTGAGGATCCGCGCGACGTGTTGATTACAACCGACGGGTCACGCTTTGCCGATCTCCCTAGCGGTGCCACGATCGGGACGTCATCCCTGCGTCGGGGGGTCCAGCTCAGGAGTATACGCCCGGAGCTGGCGGTGGCGCCGCTGCGCGGTAACGTCGACACGCGACTACGCAAGCTACGAGATGGTGAAGCGGATGCGATCGTGTTGGCGCGCGCAGGGCTCGTCCGGCTGGGTATGGCCGCGGAGGCGACCGAGATTTTGGAGTCTGATGTGTGTTTGCCAGCTATCGGACAAGGTGCGCTGGCGATCGAGCACCGCAGTGAAGACGTGGCGATGGCTGAACTGCTTGCGCCGCTTCAGGACGCGCCCACGCTCGCGACGACCGCAGCCGAGCGGGGCGTCATGTTCGCCGTCGAAGGTAACTGCCAGGTTCCGGTCGCTGCGTACGCTGAGCGCGTTGGCGCGGAGCTCAGGTTGCGCGCGCTGCTGGCAGACGAGGAAGGCACGGATATCCGTCGAGTGGATCGCCGAACGCCCTGGACCGACGATCCCGAGGTTGCGCGGTCGTTCGGTCTTGAGGTTGGAGCCACCCTGAAGCGCGCGCCGTGAACGCGGTTCGCCGATCGATCAGGCGACGCGCTGCCGAGCAGCTTGAGCAAGGACGCGCCAGTGGCGCGTTGGCGCGCGGACTGTCGGCCGTCTGGGCGCGCCGCGCGCGAGTCGTTCGCTCGATCCACTGGCCAGACGGAGTCGCGACCGTTGGCGTCGGGGGGGCGACGCTAGGGGGTAACGGTGTCACGCCCACCGCGATCGACCTGGCGCGTGAGCTGGCTGAGCTGAAGTTACGCGTGGCGCTCATCGTGCGTGACTACGGTGCTAGGCGCCAGTCGTCGTCGGCGGTTCGCGTGGCTGCCGACGCGAGCCATGTCGACGTGGGCGATGAGGCCGTGATGGCAGCCACGGCATTAGCTGGGACGCGCGGCGCGTCTGTCTACGCGGGTCGACGCGACGCTGCCGTGCGCATGGCGTCGGGGTCTGACCTGCTGATTTTCGATGGTGTGCTGCAGGCTGCGCCGCGTCCGTTTGACCTCGCGGTTCTGTGTGTGCACGCATCGACGCCGTGGGGCGCCGGCCGCTGCCCGCCAGCTGGCGATCTACGCGCCCCGGTGGACGAACTCGTCGAAGCGGCGGATGTGGTCGTGGCTCGTGGCCCGACACCGTGCACAATTCCGGGCGCCCTGGTCATCGAGGAACGACTCGAGTCCGCGCGCTGCCTACAGACCGCTCAGAGTTTGCCACTGTCCGCGTTCACTGGGATGCGGGTAGGCGTCGTGTTGACGGTCGCTCGACCGAGTCGAGTCTTGGCCGATCTGGAGAAATCTGGAATTCGAATCACTCGGAAGGTTCTGCTCGGCGATCACCAGTCGCTGGGTTCAGTACTAGCGGATTCTAGCGACGTTGACGCATGGCTCATGACCCCGAAATGCGCAGCCAAGGTGCCGCCTGGGCACGTGTCAGAACGAGTATGGGTGACTCGGACCAGCGTGATGGGCCTGCAGCCTTTGGCGGCCAGGGTTCTTCAGACCTGCAATCTGCGGGGCTACGACGATTCGCGGATTGTGACTTCGGACGCCGACAAGTAAGGTTCGCCGCATGAATTCAATGGTCCTCGTCAGGCGTGTCGTTCTCATCATGCTCGCGTTGTTCTGCTTCGGCAGCATCACCGCGTGCGGGGCCGGCAAGAAAGAAGATCCAAAGTTCGCCAAGGTCAAAGCCGGTGACATGCCGGAAGGCGGCGACTGGACTGGCGTGTACTTCGACCCGCTGTACGGGTACCTCCACCTCACCAAAGAGGGAACAGCCATCTCCGGCGCGTGGCGCACCGAGGACGGCTCGGCGTGGGGCGAGATGAATGGCACCGTGACTGGCGACCTGTTCAAGTTCGAGTGGTCCGAGAACAAGATCGGTTTGGTCGGCCCCAGCGCGAAGTCGAATGGGCGCGGCTACTTTAAGTACGTCGTGCCCGAGGGTGAGAACGTGAACCACGAGATCGTCGGCGAATGGGGCCTCGATGACCGGGAGGTCGGTAATGAGTGGAAGGCGGTCAAGCAGCGCAATATGGCGCCAGACCTTGCGTCGGTTCGCCCGACGCCCGAAGAAGGCCAAGTAGAAGGTGGCAATTTCGACCAGGGCGGAGGCGGCGACGATGATGACGACGACGACGACGACGACACCGACATGTGACGGCACCTGCACGTGTGAAGTCGCCCTCGCCTCAACGTTTCGCAGTATCAATCAAGGCGGCGCCTGCCGCTAAGGAGCAGCCTTTTGCCTGGTCACGCAGCACCCGGAGTTCAGTTCAAGGAGCCACCGATATTCGAGCTGGGCGCGCCGGGTAGATCCGGTGCGTCGCTGCCCGAACTCGATGTTCCCCCCGTCGACGTCGACAATGCGCTAGGTGCCGTCAGGCGGAGCACGCCTGCCGCACTGCCCGAGGTGAGCGAACCTGAAGCGTTTCGCCACTACGTTCGCCTGAGCCAGTGGAACTACTGCATCGATACCCAGTTTTATCCGCTGGGCTCATGCACGATGAAGTTCAATCCGAAGGTTAACGAGTGGGCGGCGCGCCTACCGGGCTTCGCCGAGCTTCATCCGTTAACCCCCGACCACTTAGCGCAGGGTGCGCTCGATTTGATGGTACGGCTGCAGGATATCCTTGCTGAAATTGTCGGTATGGACGGGGTGTCGATGCAGCCCGCCGCCGGGGCACAGGGCGAACTCACCGGGCTTATGATGATTCGCGCGTATCACCAGTCACGTGGTCGCAGCCCCAAAAAGGTCTTCATACCCGACAGCGCGCACGGCACGAACCCCGCCAGTTGCGCTCTCAACGGCTTCGACGCCGTGCCGTTTGGGGCAGGGGATGCGGGCATCGTCGAGCCTGAAACTCTAGCTCGAGCGCTCGAAGAGGCAGGCGACGACGTCGCCGGCCTGATGATCACCAACCCGAACACGCTTGGCCTCTACGAAACCGCGATGCCGCGACTGGCCGAACTCGTTCACTCGCGCGGAGGCTTGGTGTACGGCGACGGCGCCAACATGAACGCGGTGCTCGGAAGGGCGCGTCCAGGCGATGCGGGCGTCGACGTGATGCAGTTCAACTTGCACAAGACGTTTACGACGCCTCATGGTGGTGGCGGACCGGGGTCGGGGCCCGTTGCGTTCAAGAAAGTGCTTGAGCCGTTTCAGCCGACACCGGTGGTCCGTCGCGAGGGCGATCGAGTTCGCGTCTATCACGACCGCGAAAGCAGCGTTGGCCGGGTGCGGTCGTTCCTTGGCAACTTCGGCATGATGATCCGGGCGTACACGTACATACGCGAGTTGGGTCCCAAAGGGCTGCGGGGTGTGAGCGATCGCGCTGTGTTGAACGCGAACTACTTGGCGGCGCAACTTCGGGGCGTTTTGCCGCAAGCGTTCGCTACCCCCATGCTCCACGAGGTGGTGTTCTCCGATCGGGAACTCGAGAGCGCCACCGGCGTCAAGACGCTGGATATCGCCAAGCGACTCATCGACTACGGTTTCCACCCGCCGACTGTCTATTTTCCGCTGGTCGTTCGCGGGGCGCTGATGATCGAGCCGACGGAGACGGAGACGAAGCAGACCATCGACGAGTTTGTCGCTGCGATGAAGGCGATCAAGAAGGAAGCCGAGACGGATCCGGAGCAGCTCAAGAAAGCGCCGCTGCTCACGCGCCTGCGTCGTCTCGACGAGGCAAGAGCCGCTAGGAAACCCCGCCTACGCTGGCGCCCAGCCGACCCCGAATAACCGCTGCGCCGTAGGCGTACGCATAGATAAGGCTCTCCGCAAATAGACGAATCCGCATCCGAGCGTCCGTGTGGTCCCTCCCCAGCTTGCCTGGGGCCACGCCAGCACGGAATCACAG
>JAUIKB010001065.1 GCA_030430975.1 Polyangia bacterium | reverse complement strand
CATTGAAAACTACAGGCTGAAGTGCAGTTGGACTGGGAGGTAGACCACAACGTGGGTTGGCGGCCGTCGGTACATTCACACTCGCACGGGCACTTGTTGTCCCGGCTTTCCTCGGCACTGCTGCAGCTAGCTAACCCTAGGGCCGCAGCGAGCAGAAGCATGGTTATCGGTGCGCGCATCGGCATGACTCCCTCTTGGTTGGTGCGGCTACAGTTCGGCCAGGTCGCGGCCCTTGAAGCCCATTAGGTACAGTAGCGCGTCGATACCCGGGTTGTGGTTCAGGCTCATGTCGGCGACTTCTTGTAGCTTGGGTTTGCCGTGGTACGCGATACCGAGCCCGGCTGTCTGAAGCATCAGAACGTCGTTGGCTCCGTCGCCGATCGCGACGGTCTGCTCGAGACGGCAGTTCGACACCTTCGCCATGTCACGTAGCACCTGAGCCTTGCGTTCAGGGTCGACGACGGTGCCGGTGACCCTGCCCGTGAGACGGCCGTCTTTGACCTCAAGCTCGTTGGCGAAAGCGAAATCTAGACCGTAGCGCTCGCGGAGCTTGTCGACGAAGATATCGAAGCCCCCGCTGACCAAGCCGACACTGAATCCGAGGCTCTTCAAGACCTTGGCGAAACGCTCCGCGCCGTCGGTGAGTTCGAACTGCTGCGTGAGTGCGATGACTTTCTCCAGCGGCACTCCTTCGAGGAGTTTCACGCGCTCAGCGAGCGCGGCCTTGAAGTCGAGCTCACCAGCCATGGCACGCTTGGTGATACCGGCCACGCGGTCCTTCACGCCGGCCAGTTCCGCCAGTTCGTCGATGAACTCGCCTTTGACGAACGTCGAGTCGACATCCATGCAGACGAGGCGCTTGGTGCGTCGAAAGATGTCATCGCGCTGGACGGCCATGTCGACGCCGAGCGAGCCGCCGAGCGTGAGCAATTCGCCGCGCACCTTTTCCAGGTCTTCGACGGTTAAGTTCAGACCCGGCGGTAGATCGGCGATTAGCTCAACGCCGGTGAGACCCTGATCCGACAGTGAACGGATCTCCCGGATATTCAAGTGCTTGTCTGCCAGGTAGCGTGTCACGCGGCCGATGGCGCTTCCGCTCCCGAGTGGACCGAGGGCCGTAACACACAACCCCGGTTGAGCGCTTCCGTCGCCGGTTTCGTCGATCGCACGTCCAGCGTTGAGTTCCATCCGGAGGCCCAGCTTGTTTACGGCAAACAGGATGCGTCGAAGCGCGCGCGACCCTTCCGGGATACGTACGACGATCGACATCATCAAGAATCCGTGCAGCACGCTTTGTCCAATATTGACGAGCTCCGCACCTTCGGATGCGATGACTTCCGCCAGCTTGGCGGTGACGCCTGGGCGGTCGGCGCCGGCGATGTGCAGGACGATGAGGTCCGGATGCGGGGGGTCGGAATCGTGATTCATCGGCGAATTCCCAATACGTGGGTAACCGGGCGTGCGCAAGGGCTTCTAGGTCTGGCGGCAAGCTGCTAGGTTCCGTGTATGAAAGTCTCTGGATTCAGCGCGCGCCAGCTTCGGCGGGCGGCAGTGATCACGGTCAGCATGGCGAGCGTCGCGTGTGCCGGCGACCAGCATCCCGTTAACCCACCGGGACCGCACGAAAACCCGCCCGGTCCACACGCGGACGGAGACCACGGGAACCACGGCGACGAGACCGACACGCCGATCGCAACGAATCCTCCGGGTCCGGACGGGAGCGGTTCCGGCGCTGGGGCCCAGCCGCTCCCCGAGGAGGGGCCACCGGCCAATCCCCCGGCGCCAGAGCCAGAGCCAGAGCCAGAGCCAGAGCCGGACTGACTGGACTGTCGCGCACAGCGCTCTAGGATGAGCCTGGTGACCAGGCACGAGCAAGCGCATGACATGGTCTGAACGACTCGCAGGCGCGCTACTGCTGTCGTTTGCGCTCGCCACCGCGTGCGGCGGTGACGACAGCGCAGCGCCAGATGGCGACGCCGGCGATGGCGGCCAGGCGGGCAGCGGCGCCGCGACCAGCGGCGGAAGTGCGGGTTCGGCAGTCGGCGGCTCCGGCGGCGTGGAAGCGGGTGGCGCGGCGGGCAGTTCAGGCACCGGCGGCCTTGCCGGCTCAACTACCGGCGGTTCGTCCGGCGCGGGTGCGACCGCGGGTCAAGGAGCCGCAGCCGGGGCGGCGGGCAGTGGCGGTGCGCCGGCGGTTCCGCTGTCGGGTTTTGGTCAGATCGACGGGGATTGCGGAGTGCTGACTCCGGCCGAGCTTCAGGACGCGACGCCTGACTATTACAGCAACTCGATCGATTTCATGTCGATGCCCTTCGACTACGCGGCTCTGAGCGCCGGAGGCAAGAAAGTTCACGACGACGGAAACCTGGGTGGCAATTCTTTGTTCTCCGAAGTGTTCTCGTATGAGCTGCTCTATCGGTGTGAACTCGCCGGGCTGCT
>JAUIKB010001064.1 GCA_030430975.1 Polyangia bacterium | reverse complement strand
GAACCCCGTCTCGCTTCGCCACCGCTTACGGGCAAGTGCATCACCTCGCGCCGCTTCTGCGCCGGCGCTAGGCGGCGTGTTCGACCGTCCCATCTGTAAACCCGCGTCGGGCTTCGATCCTCGACTACCGACTGCCGACTTCCGGACTCTGGAATTCCGACTCTGGACTGCCGACTTCGGACCCCCAGTTCCCGGCTCCGTTTTCGGAAGCGTCAGCCCGATTCGTTCGCGTTTCACGTCCAGCAGCAGGGCGAGCACTAACGGAACCGGTCCGCCCAGCTTTGCGCAGTCATCGTCTGGACTCGCGATATCGCGCTCACCTAAGACGCTGCCGTCGCGTCCGCGCATCTGTAGCGCAACCTTCCAGCCATCAGCTGCGTGTTCGACGGTTGCCGTGACCGTGACGTCAGCGTCCGGCTCTCGAACGAAGGCCGTGCGACCCAGCAGCGACTCGACCGCTGTGCGTACCTGGGCGCCGCTGATGCATCCGGCGTCGTCGGGCGCGCGCCAGTCTAGGTATGCGGTGACGAACGTGGCGGCTCCGTCGGACGGCGAACTGGGCTCGCCCGGCGTCGGCTCCGCGGACGACTGCGCAGCGGCCGCGTTCGCGTGCAGGCACAGCGCGGTCGTGGTGTAGCAGAGTGCCTTACTCCAGGTGCTCATCGCGGATCTTCGGAAGAGTTCGTCGGAGGAATCACATGCGGCGCATAGCGCAGCGTCATCATGTCACCGGCCAACGGGCAAAGCTCGGCGACGCGGGACGAACGATCGGGTCGTGCATCCAACGCGAACCGTGCACAGCTCATGGCCTGGAGTCTCCGACCGGCCGACGCTAGCTTCAAGCACGAACGACTCGTTCTCACGCGCTGAATTCGTGGACAATTGAACCTCTACGCGCGTTGCTCGCCTCGTAGCCGTAAGCGGTGTCGGCTCGCTGCCGCTGCGCGACGGATCCAACTCGGGTGTCTGTCTGATCGTCCCGAGGGTCGACACCAGGCGGGCATCTCGCATTCACGGATGCATTGCGAGGAGTATCGATGACGCTCGACGTCGAGTCGCCAACGCTACCGTCGTGAAGGTGGCCCCATCGAGCCAACCTGTAAGTCAGACACACCGCGCGCAGACGGGCGTCGAAATTTACTGCGTGGAGTGAATTTGGGGACAAGTGAAGAGTTCAATTGTCCCCGACTAAAGGCGCGAGATGACGCGGCGATTCGTCGAGCCAGCTACAACTTCAGCCTTGCTAACGCGGCGTCGCTTCGGCTCAGAGCCACGAACCTGAGACGGTCTACAGGCTGCGGTTTGCTCGGCCCCTGGCCGCAGGCGCGTCGCCTCGCTACCGCTGCGCGGCGGATCGAACTCAGGCTTAAGCGCGGATTCGGACCCGATGTGGTCTACAGGTTTCCACCCACGCCACCCGCTACGCCGATGTTCATGATCTTGGCGTCGAATTCGTTTTCCATGCTGTCACCGTTACTGGTCGTTGTCTTTAGCTTGCCCGATCCCGACAGCGGAATGTCCAGCACCGGTCCGAGGTGCACGAACAGGAAGTCGCTCAGCGTGACCACGAGCGGTAGCTCTAAGTCGACGTTACTGCCGGAGTGAGTGACGACGGTCTCGGTGCTAAACGATCCATCGGTGGTGCTGCTCGTGGAGCGCGACAGGTAGAACGTGAACCCGGCGCGCGGCCAGATGCCGACGTCTTCGTTGAACATCGCCAGGTAGCCGGCACGCGGGGCGAACGAGAACCCGAGCCGCGATGGTTTGTCGGTGGACCGGGTTGCCGTTGCTGTTTCGAACTCGCGCGATCCGCCGCCCGCGTTGATGCCGAACGACCCGCCGACGGTGAAGCCGTCGGCGACGACGAAGTCGATCGACGCCCGTGGCAGCGTGAACGGCGAGACGACCGTCACCGCCAGCCCGCCGAGGCCTCCGGCACCGCCGCCGATTCCGCCGAGCCCTCCCACGTTCACGGGAATGAGCGCGGCGCTCGGGCTGGCGAATAGCACCGAAAAGTCGTTGGTTGTATCGGTGTTCTTGGCGGAGTTGCCCGAAACGTCGGTCGTTTCGCTGGTGACGATCGAACTGCTGTACCCGAGCACCCGATCGGCGCTGAGGATCAACGTACCGGTCTTGTTGATCTCTTGAGCGTGGGCTGAGCCGGCGGCGAGTAGCGTGGCGGTGGCGATGGCGGTGATCAACGGTGTTCGCATGAGCCGCTTCTACGTACCGCACTCGGAAACGATTCCTTCGATTTTCGGGCTCGTGACGAATGTCAAAACGACATTCATAGGTGCGGGTTGCGTTGGGATGGTGACTGCGTGACAACCGATCGCATGGAGTATCGAAACCTGGGTCGCAGCGGTCTCAAAGTATCCACGCTTTGCCTGGGTGCGATGACATTTGGCGAGGCGGATGAAAACAGCTTCATGCACGGGGTGGGC
>JAUIKB010001063.1 GCA_030430975.1 Polyangia bacterium | reverse complement strand
GCAACACGGCCGATCCGCTCTGCTGCTGTCTGTGACGACTGTCCCTCTGCTACCCTCGTCACATGATGATGGGGACGGGCGAAATCGTTGTGATCGTCTCGATCATTGGGACCATCGTCGTGTCGATCGCGGTCAGCATCGGCATCGCGATTTTTATGCGCAAGATGATCGCCAACCTGAATGCGTCTATTCAGTTCCAACCCGTGGCCATGCCGGTCGCCGTCCCCCAAGGTCCACCTCAAATCAAACGCACGGCCTGTCGCAACTGTGGCGGCTTCAAGGTCAAGCCGCCCAAGACGGCGTGTATGTACTGCGACTTCTGCGGCGCGTTCGTCGATTGGGACTTCCGGATCGCTGTGTCGACCGCCGGCTCTGCGCGACCCGCTCCTGCGCTTCAGCAGCTCATGGCGCAGGAAAAAGCATTTCAAGCCCAAGCGCGCGCCAACAACGACGTCGAGTCGTTCAAACAGTCGGTGCGACGCATCTACGAGCAGCACACCGTCCAGTGCGCCGCCGCCTACTCACCACGCATCGGTGACCCGAAGTACAAGCATCAGCTGATCGAATATCTGGCGCTCGTCGACAGCGCGCTCGGCTTCGATCCCGAGAGCCAGCAACACGAGGCAAGCGTCGCCAGCCTACGTCGCATGCTCCCCCGCGCCCCTGGTCACGGGCACCTCGACATGAACGTCTTTCGGCAGCTCGTCGCGGCAAAAAAGGCAGCGACAGCGCGCGCGGTGCAGCTACTGGCACCGCATATCCATCTGCATCCCGACGAGGCCAGCGCCGAGATCGCTGCCGCCACCATCAACTCGACTTTCACCCAATACTGGCTGCCGTTCCTCGACGCTGGCAACCGCCAGTGGCTGATCGCGGAGATGGGCCTGGCCGGCGAGTACGTCGAACTGAGCCCGGTACCCCTCACGGAACGTCACTGCGGAAGCTGCGGCGATGCGGTCCACGTACCCCAAGGCGCCTCCCGCGTCGTGTGCGAGAAGTGCGGTCACTTCAACGACGTATCCGCGCCAGAGGTTCAGTGTCCTGGCTGCGGAGGCCCGACGTCGGTTCCCAGCGGAGCGACCACATTCAGCTGCCCTTACTGCCAGATGGACATGCGAGCCGACGGTATGCGGGCGTTGTGACGATCCCAGACATTTTCCCCTAGCGAAATGCAACGCTCTGAGCTACCGTAACTGCGTGGCTCATCAGCTAACCACGACCAAGACTACCACCGCGGCTTGCGGATGGTCGGTCGTGTGCGCGCTGTAAGCAAACCACTACCCCCACCGTAGGCCGCGCGCTGCGCGCTACTAGCTCGGACTCAACTCGCTAGTTGCTAGCACTTTCGCTAGAGGCCCTTCGGAAAGGCCGCGCGCCGCTCAAGTTACCGGCTCCGCGTACTTCGGCGCGCGAGTCCCGTTGCGCGCAGTGATTTCGGTGCGGAAAGGCCGCCCCTGCGCGTCGTTCGGTCGTCCTGCGCGCGGCGTCAGCGTCGACCTTTGTCCATGAGGTTCCCCACCATGTCCCAATCCATTTCAGTCAACTCGCTGGGCAACGATCCGGCTCCGGTCGATCATCGCCAACTGGGTCGCGTCCTGCGACTGTTCCATCAAGACCCCAACGCCCCAGGGATGGTCTACTGGCACCCCGCCGGGCTGCGCGTCTATCGCAACCTCGAAGCCCATGTGAGGCGCGTGCTCGAGCGCGACCGCTATGAAGAGGTTCGCTCGCCGCAGCTGATGCGCCGCGCGGTGTGGGAAGCCAGCGGCCACTGGGCCCACTTCAAAGACAACATGTTCTGCCTCGATGATGAACGCGAAGCGCTCAAGCCCGTGAGTTGCCCGGCGCATCTGTCGATCTTCAACGCGATGGCACCATCGTACCGAGATCTACCGCTGCGCATCTCGGAGTTTGGGCTTGTCCATCGCGACGAAGCCGGCGGAGCACTGCAGGGGCTCTTGCGTCTACGCCAATTCTGCCAAGACGACGGGCACATCCTGTGCGAAGAAGGCCAGGTCGAAGCCGAATTGCGTCGCTTCTTGGAGGGGGTTCGACCGTTTTACGCCGCATTCGGCTTCGCCGACGTCAGCGTCGGGCTATCGCTTCGCCCGGACGATCGCGCCGGCAGCGACGCGGCGTGGGATCGCGGCGAGGCAGTTCTGAAGCGCGTCCTCGACGCGCTGAGTTGGAATTATGTGACGCAGCCCGGCGCTGGCGCGTTCTACGGCCCCAAGCTGGAGTTCGCCCTGCGCGACTGTCACGGTCGTCAGTGGCAGTGTGGCACGGTTCAGTTCGACCTGTTCATGCCCGAACGATTCAATGCCGTGTATGTGGCGCGGGACGGATCGAAGCAGCGTCCGGTAATGCTCCACCGTGCGCTGTGCGGGAGTCTCGAGCGCTTCCTCGCGATCGTGCTCGAGCACCACGCTGGCCGGCTGCCGATGTGGTTGTCCCCGCGCCCG
>JAUIKB010001062.1 GCA_030430975.1 Polyangia bacterium | reverse complement strand
GCCGAGCACCGTCGCGACCCTAATGAGCTGCCTGCCAAGTCGGATTCGGTTCATCTCGTTCTACGCCTCACAGCGGGATCATGAAGCCGGGGGCGGTCGCCGGCTACTCCAAATGTTGGCGACCTTCTACTGCAGCGCGCAGCATGTCCGTCATGCCGTGGGCGAGCCGAGGTGGCAGGTCCGACGCCTCGAAGCCTTTGACCGCCGCGATCTCTAGCGGGTTGTCGGGTTTGCGTATCGGGTCGGAGACGCGCGCCTTGACGACCACGGTCACCGCATGGAACCGGGCGTCGCGCTTAGGGTCGCTAAATACGCCGACGAGTTCTCCGAGCTCCTCCAGTTGCACACCGGCCTCTTCCATGAGCTCACGTTCGATCGCCACGCTGAGCTGTTCGCCCCATTCCAGCGTGCCGCCGGGCAGCGCCCACTGACCGGTGTCGGTCCGTTGGATTAGCAGCCACTGGCCGCTAGGTAGCTGCGCGGCAGCCGCGATGCCGACGACAGGGCGGCGCAGCACGTGCCGCGCGATCTCCTTGACCAGTTTCCAGGCGCCGGCGGGGATTCTCATGCCGGACGCCGGTCGCGCGGATTCTGCCGTACGAGAGGCCGAAAACCGCGAGTTTGTGTGGCGATCAGCCGATGTTCACTGTACAGACCCGGCGTGACGCGCACGCTACGTCCGGTAACTTTCCGACGCTGGAGCAAACTGCTTTGGCTCATAGCGACACTGGGTTGCGAGCACAAGCCGCCGCCGGGCGCTGGCGTCGCATCCGCGGAGCCCGCCGTGGTGACAGCCGGCGACCCCGAAGCTGCGGTTGGCGCGCCAGCGGTCGAAGCGACGCCACGGGCGGTCCGCGGCACGATCGATGACAATCTCCCATTCAAGCCTACGGGCAAGAAGCTGGCATCCATCGCCTGGCGGACGTGGGTGTACACGGACGTCGGTCCGAAGCGAAAACGCTATGGGTACATCCGCGCGGGCGAAATTCTCGACGTTCGTGAACCGGGGATCGGACCCAACGACGGCTGCAAAGGCGGTTGGTACCGCATCAACCCGCGGGGCTTCGTTTGCATCGGCAAGGGCGCTACGCTCGACCTTGAGCACCCGGTCGTCAAGGCCAGCGCTGTGCGTCCTGTACTCGGGCAGGGCCTGCCTTACCTATACGGAATGAGCAGCGAAACGCCGCCGCTCAAGTACTTCAAGCTGCCTTCGATGGACAGCATGACGACCAGCGAAGGCAAACACGTTCTCGGCGAAGTAAAGCGCTGGCGCATGCGCGCCAAGTTGACCGGCGTGTTCGACATCCTCGGAACGCCGGGCGCGCCGCCGGAGTTCCTGGCTGGCGGCAAAGCGCTCGACAAGCCGTATGGAGTCGAGACGGGCTTACGTTTTGCCAATCATGCTGGACGCGCGAGCGCGGACAGTGGCTGGGCTCTGCAGTCCGTATTCGAGCACAACGACCGCGTATGGGGCCTGACCACCGAGCTTGATATCCTCACGATGGACCGCGTCAAGGTAGTACGTCCGAGCAAGTTCCACGGCGCAGCGTTTGAAAAGGGTGAGACCCTGCCGTTGGCTATCGTGGCGCGCCACATGGTCCCGAAGTACGTCCAGGACGAAGCCGGGAAGTTCAAGACCGAAGGTCACTTCGATCTACGCGAGGCGGTGAAGCTCACAGGCAAGACCGAGGGAACGCCGCCGATGGCGTTCAACGAGTCGACCACCGGCGAGTGGATCCTTCCCGAGGGCGTCCGGCTCATCAAGCCACGAACCTCGTTCCCTAGTTTCGCCAAGGCAAATCGAAAGTGGATCGATATCTCGATCGAGCATCAGACACTCGTGGCCTACGAAGGGCAGCGACCGGTTTACGCAACGCTGATCAGCTCAGGCCGGGGTGGTATGGGCGATCCTGAAAAGGTGCACGCGACGGTGCGCGGAACCTTCATGATCCACTCCAAGCACGTTACGACCACGATGGACGGTGAGGAGGACAAGAGCGACTCGTTCAACCTGCTCGACGTCCCGTTCGTCCAATACTTTCACAAGGGCTATGCGCTGCACGGCACGTATTGGCATGACGAGTTCGGCAAAGTCCGTAGTCACGGGTGTGTGAATTTGTCGCCGATCGATTCGGCATGGCTGTTCAACTGGACGGATCCGGTGGTGCCACCGGGCTGGCATCATGTGCTCAACAAAGAGCGCGGGACGGTCGTCTACATTCACAAGTAGCCGCTGCCTTACACACCGCATGGCCTTAGACGCCAAGCGGATACGCACCGTTCGCATGTGTGTACGATGCCGTCTGCATGCGCTCGGACGCATGCCTCGCGTTGAGACGCGATCGCGCAGGGAAGTGCTAACCGCGCCGCGCGTGCTGAGCTAAAACAGTGGGGATGCATGGAGCCCGAGCCGGTTGACCCAAGCCGCCAATGTCCTGATTCGGTTTCTCGATTGGTTCGCACCC
>JAUIKB010001061.1 GCA_030430975.1 Polyangia bacterium | reverse complement strand
GGTGGCGGCGCTGGTCAGCTCGGCGTTCAAGCCCTCGGCGCGTTCGCTGGCTTTGGATTCGCGTTCGCTGCAGGTGCTGTGCTGTGGTTCGGGATGAAGACACTCATTCCGGGTGGCGTACGAGTCTCGGCTGAACACGAAGCTGAAGGCCTCGATATCGCAGAATGCGGTGTAGAAGCCTACGGCGAAGAACTCAAAGGTGTTCACGCAGAACTAGGCGCTGCTCCGGCTGCCCGCGAAGCTGCACCCGTTCTTCAACCGGCAGAAGCGACACGACTCGCTGGGCTCTTATCCTGCAGAAGCGTCCGCAGCGCGCCGGCGGCCTCGACGCTCAGCCTGCCGCGCGTCAGCCAGCTCTCGAGCCCGGTGTCGACGCCGATGGCTCGCCCGACGCGAAAGAACGCCGGCAAATAGACCTGCTCACGAGCCAAACCCCCGCCACGATGCGCGCGTTGCGCGACGCGAAGGGCAGACTCCAGCGGCGCGTCACGCCGCGTCAGGAGCCGCACGGTCTCGACGAACGTTGCCCCCCCACGCACCGCCAACGCGGCCAGGTGTCTCAGTCCGAGTTCGAACCGCCGCACGGCGTCCAAGACGTCACAGCGGCGTTCGAGCAGCAAAGCGTGCCCTTCCTCGTCATCGCCACCGTAGCGGCTTCCTACGGAGAAAATCAAAAGCTTCTCGCGCGCGGCGCGGACGCGGCGCATAACGTGACCGTCGACCTCATGCAGAACCGTGCGTCGCACATCGAGACGACTCAGTCGCACGCCGGGCTTGATAAAAATGACGCCTTCGCCGACCGCCGCCACAGACGCCAACCCTGGTCGGACGACGACCCGATACGGCAAACGCCGCTCGCCGATCTCAGCTGAGAGCCGATTCACCAAGCTTAGTGGCTCGGTCAGGTCATCACTAATGGTTGCGCCGCCGCTGTGCGGCGCTGGGCGCTCCGCGGTCCAGTCCATCGCCCAAGATTTCGCTGCCGCCGCAGACGCTGGGCAGCGCGGGCTGTACCGACGCGCCGCGAAGCTCTGCAACCGCGACTCGCCGACCGCGCTGACGACCTGAAGCTCGCATCCCAGCTCCTCCGCACGCGCCCCATAGAGTTCCCAAACGCCGCCCTCGCGATCGGCCCGCGCTTGCAATTGGGCTAACGCCGATGCCAGCCCATCGAATCGTGGCACCGGCCCGTACGACCAGCGCGGCTCGGCAGGACGGTCCGCATTCCACTCGGCCAGCAACCGTGCCGCCTCGGCAACGGCGTTCGTGGGCCGCGTCCGGTCCAGAATCGCGATGCGAGACTCCGCCTCGCGCAGAAACAGTCCTGCTCGCGCGAGCGCGTCCATTTACAGCTTGTTCGCTGCCACGTTCGCGAGCTCGCTGCGTTCGCCCTTGGTGAGCAGGATATGTCCGATCATGCTCTCCCCGCGCATCCGATCCGCCGTGACCGACAGGCCGTTAGTAGCCGTATCCACGTAGGGATTGTCGATCTGGAATGGGTCGCCCGTCATGACGATCTTGGTTCCCTCGCCACACCGGGTGATGATCGTTTTGACCTCATGTGGCGTGAGATTCTGTGATTCGTCGACGATGACGTATTGTTGCGGCAGCGAGCGGCCGCGAATGTACGTGAGCGGCTCGACTTGAATCTGACCGTTCTCGAGGAGTTCGTCGAAGCCTCGCATCCCGCGCTTCTTGCCACCCGCAACCAGCAGAAACTCCAAGTTATCAAACACCGGCTGCATCCACGGACCCAGCTTCTCGTTCACGTCGCCCGGCAAAAACCCGAGGTCCCGTCCGAGCGGCATGACCGGGCGGCTTACCAGCAATCGAGCGTAGATGCCTTGTTCGACCGCACGCTTCAGCCCGGCGGCGAGAGCCAACAGGGTCTTACCTGTGCCGGCCATGCCGATGAGCGTGACGAGCTTCACCGAGTCATCCAACAGCAAATCCAGCGCGAACGTCTGCTCGCGGTTTCGCGGCCGAATCCCCGAAACCCCTTCGCGCGGTACCGCTAACTTGCGGATCACTTTATCCACGTGATAGCGAGCCAGCGCGGTGCGCGTTCGAGGGCTGTCGTCTTTCAGCATCACGCATACGTTCGGGTAGAACGCTTCGCCGACCGGCGGGTCCATTTCACCTGCTTCGAAGAACTTGTCGAATTGCGGAGCCGTTACCGGAAGCTCGATGATTCCGGTATCCAGCTGCTCGGGTTCGACGGCCTGGTTCTCGTACACCTCGGTGCGGAGCCCGAGCGCGTCAGCGCGAATGCGCAGGTTGACGTCCAGAGTAACGAAGATGGTCGGCTTCTCTGGAGAGGCTTGTTGGAGCTCCAGCGCGGTTTGGAGGATGGCGTGATCCCCCGAGTCAGGCTGCAGTGCAATCGGCAGCTTTGGCCTCTTCTTAGGGACGTGTACGGTGAGCGTGCCTTCGTCGCCGATCTTGACTCCTCCCGCCAGAGACCCC
>JAUIKB010001060.1 GCA_030430975.1 Polyangia bacterium | reverse complement strand
CGGCGGCACACATGCAGCCTAGCCCGGATGCGTAACCGCGAAGCACAGGTGTGAGTAGTCCGCTACGCGACGCGGCTACTTCACTTTTATAAACTGGCTAAACCAGCTGCGACGGGCTTATCAGTCGGTTGGCACGGCCTTCGCTCATGCTCTGGACATGGGTCTGCAGGTTCCACCGCTACTGAAGCGCGCTCAGACGCTTTTGCGCAGCCTCCTTGTAGGTGCGGGTGCGACGCTGCTCGACTTGGCGATCCTGGCCGTACTCGTCACGGGCGTTGGCATCGCGCCCAAGGTCGCAAGCCTGCCCGCCCTCAGCGTGGGGATTCTCTGGCAGTTCATCGGCAATAAGTGGTTCGCCTTCGGGGATCGGTCGAACCGATGGGCGAAACAAGGAGCTCTTTTCCTTGTGGTAGAAGCACTGGGATTCGTCGCCAATTTGCTCTTGTTCAACTTCGCCATCACGCACTTGGCATGGCCGTACCTGCTCGTCCGGGTCATGGTGACGTCGCTCGTCTACTTCGCGCTTTGCTACCCGCTGTGGACCCTTATCTTTCGCGCACGACATCACGCCGTGCCGCCCGCATGCAACGGCGCTCGCGCCAACAGGAGGCCCAGCTATGGCCATGTTCCTCGCTAAGGTTCTGCTAACCCTTTGCACCGCCTGGGCTGTCGCCGGTTGCATCGCCGTCGTGCGCACGGCGCGCGCGTCCCGCCGACAGCGCCTATTAGCGTCCGGACATGAGAGCCCCGCCGTCAGCATCCTCAAGCCCCTGTGCGGCGCCGACCCAGGGCTGTCTGCCAATCTGGACACGTTCTTCCAGCAGGACTACCCGAACTTCGAGCTGGTTTTCGGCGTCCAACGCGACGACGATCCGGCCATCGCGGTCGTGAGCGACCTCATGCGCCGCTATCCGAACGTAAGCGCGCGTTTGATCGTCCATCACTTCGGCACCGGCATCAACCCCAAGGTGCAGAACTTGCGGGGCATGTTGCCGTCGGCGAGCAACGATCTGATTCTAATCAGCGACAGCAACGTGCGTGCGCCGAAGCACTACGTTCGCGAGATGGTCGCTACGTTCACGACGCCGCGCGGTGCCGACAAGCGCCCGGTCGGACTCGTCACCAACATGTTCGCCGGGGCCGGCGAAGACAGCCTCGGCGCGGCGCTCGAGAACGTGCAGCTCAACGGGTTCTGCGTGGCGGGCTGCGCGTTGCCCACCGCCCTGGGCGACTCGTTAGTGGTCGGCAAGTCCATGTTGATGGCACGGGGTGAGTTCGAACGCCTGGGCGGGTTTCGACGCGTCGCCGACGTGCTCGCCGAGGACTACGTGATCGGCAAGATGTACCAGCACGGGGGTTACGCCGTGAAGATAGCGCCCACGGTGCTATCGAACATCACGTCCCGCATGACGATGAAGGCGTTCATGGACCGCCACCTGCGATGGGGCATGCTTCGTTTCAGACTGAGACCGGCCACGTTTTTGCTGGAGATCCTGAGCAGTCCCGTCGCGCTACTACCCGTCGCGTGGGCCCTGCTCGGCCCCTACGCGCTGCTGTGGATGTTCGGCGTCCTGTGTGTGCGCGACGTCGCTCAGTGGGCGGCGCTGCGCGGAAACGACCGGCTATGGGTGCCGGCGCTGCTCGGTACGCTGCGCGACATCTGCATGCTGCTGGTGTGGCTGCGCGTCCCACTCAAACGCCACATCATGTGGCGAGGTAATCGCGCACGACTGGGCGCGGGTACGCTGCTGTTTCCGCCGCCGACCGACACCGGACGCTAGCGATGTCGTGCCGAGGCGACGACCACACCGGCGGTATCGATCGGCACGTCGAAGAATTTATGGAAACGCTGGAGCGGCACGGCGTTGTTGACCGCCTGCCGCGGAATGGCCCAACGGTTAGGGCGCTTCGGGACCGGGTTTGAATGGTTAAAGCCGACGCCGAACGCAACTCTGTACCCGGCGCGTCGGGTGAGCATGTGAATGCGCCCGCTGTGCGATCCGAACGGGTACACGAACACCTGGGGTCGCCGTCCGACCCGCTTCTGTAGAACTCGGCGGGAGCTCTCCAGTTCGTAGTTCACACGCTGGTCGTCGAACTTGATCATATCGACGTGCCCGACGCTGTGGCTCGCCACTTCGCACAGCCCGCTGTCGACCATTTCGTTGACCTGATTCCAGGTCAGGAGCTTCTCGTTGCCGATCTCTAAGAAGGCCGTATTGAGCGCGACCGTAAACGGTAAGCCGTAGCGCTTAAGCAGCGGCCATGCCTTCGTGTAGGTCGTCACGTGGCCGTCATCGATCGTGATCACAGCAACGCGTCTGGGCAGTCGTTTTTTTCCTTCTAGGAACCGTACAAAGTGACTCATCGGCACGACATCGACATGACGCTTGAGCCAGTCGAGCTGCTTGTCCAGCCGTTCCACCGACACCTGATAACCGCGACTGTAGTAGGGACCGAACGCGTGA
>JAUIKB010001059.1 GCA_030430975.1 Polyangia bacterium | reverse complement strand
ACCGCCAGGCACACCAGTGCCGCGATCAGGCGCCACCAGCGAACCACAGCGGGCATCGCGGCAAGCTAGCGAATCCACCAAAACCGGGAAAGTTTCCGAGAACTTATACGCCCGCCCGGCGCGGTACGACGAACGGCTCACCGTCCGGTGTCGCGCCAACCCTGAGCGCGACACCAAACGTCGCGCTCAGCTGGGCTTCTGTAAGCACTTGGTCGCTCGGGCCCAGCGCGACGACTCGACCCTCGGCGAGCAGCAAAACGCGGTCCGACCAGCGCGCCGCAGCCGTTAAGTCATGCATCACCGCCATGCAGGCGACTCCCCGCTCCGACTCCGCAGCAGCCGTTGAGTAGAAATCCTCGGCATGCTGGATATCTAGGTGCGCTGCAGCCTCGTCGAGCAGCAATACCTCGGGATCCTGCGCCAGCGCCCGCGCGATCACCACGCGCCGCCGCTCACCGCCGCTGAGCTCGTTCACCTGTCGAGCACCCAGCTTCTGCAGCTCACAGCGCTCAAGGGCTCGTTCGACCGCCGCTTCATCCTCGGCGGACGCCACCATCCAACCCGATTGTCGCGGCGCGCGACCCATAGCGACGACTTCGCGCACAGTGAAACCGAACGCCACCGTCGACTCCTGCTCGACGACGGCAACGCGCCTGGCGATCTCGCGCCGTGCCAGCGATGGAAGCGCCGCCCCCGCAAGCCGCACCTCGCCTGACGTCGCGGTCAACGTCCCGGCTAAGACGCGCACCAGCGTCGACTTGCCCGCACCATTCGGACCGACCACGGCCAGGATCTCGCCCTTGCGAAGCCCGACGCTGACGTCGTCGAGAACCGGATCGCCGCCGTATCCGGCGCTCACTGCAAGCGCTTCCAAAATCGCCTCGGTCACGAACCCATTGTGCCGCGACAGGCCCCGTGCCGTAGCGGGAATCTTGGCCCGTCCCCAGAGCCCGGACTAGCCGGTAGATATGACCGACTGGCGCCTGATCCTGCAGAGTGTGCGAACGATCCAGACCGAGCTGATGCGAGTGGCACCCTTCCGTGACGCGGGTCTGGTACCCAATCCGCGGGCGAAACCCTGGGAGATCGACATCGCCGAGGCCAAACTGACGGCCCCGCTCCCGCCCTCCTATCGCGCATTTTTGGAACTGCACAACGGGTGGCCGCGGTTTTTCGAAGGCGCCGACCTGCTGGGCACAGCCGACCTAACCAAAAGCGCGCACCGCGAGCTGATTCGCGCCGCGGTGGAAGCCACAGAGGGTCCGTCGTCGTTTCGCGACAGCGCCGAGCACAGCCGGGCGCAGGCGATCGTTTTCGGAGCGGACCCCCAAGGAACCACACTCTTCGCCTTCGATCCCGACGATGTCGACGCTGACGGCGAATACGCGGTCATCGCGTGGGTGAACGAGATCGGAGTGCGCCAGCCCAACTTTGCGGCGTTTCTGGCGTTTATCGAGGACGTCTGCAAGTCGGAACTAGCCTCACACGGCAAGGTGCCGCTTCGCATGGTGGGCTAAGACATTTCCACCCCAAAAGTCGGGCCGGATCGAAACGGCCAGCCACGGGCTCTGAGTCTTGTCCCAGTCGTTCGCATACCGAATGGATTGCCAAAGCGGGCGGTTATCCTTGACGCTATGCGGCATTCTCAAGCTACACTGAACCTGTCGTAGAACCGACGCGGGGAAGTCAGGACAACAGGCGCAATGGCGATCGAAGGCGTGGAACCACCGGCAACTGAGCACCGCAGGGTGATCAAGCGGTATTCGAATCGCAAGTTGTACGACACCCAGGACAGTCGCTACGTCACGCTGCTGCAGATCGCGGACATGGTGCGCGCCGGCGAAGATGTTCAAATCATTGATAACGCTTCGAAAGAAGACAAGACGGATGTCACGCTGGCGCTGATCATTTCAGAGGAACTGAAGGCCAAGCCCAGGGGGATTCCGCTGCCGACGCTCAAGGCACTGATTCGGCACCGCGGCGAAAAGCTCCTAACTCAGCTCCGCGAGGGCCCAATGGGCCGCCTGATCCCCAAAGAGGGCGAAGAGGGCCTGGAAGAAGTCATCGCACCGCCGCCGGTTCCCGACCCGATCCTGGAGAATGATGTGAACAAGGACGCCCAGCAAAAAGGTCTGCAGCGGGTCATCCAGACCTCAAAAGAGGCTCTCGAACAGTGGCAGCACAACGTCGATGAGCGCATCCGCGCGGTATTACCCAACTTTTCGGCGTTTCGTGAACTGCAGACCCAAGTCGAACGGCTGAACGAGCGCCTCGATGCCATCGAGTCCAAACTAGGGACGAGCGAGCCGCCTGCCAACGATTCGACAAAGCCCGAAGAACCTCGGGAATAGTCAGACAATCCGGGTGGTTTGCGGTGTGACCCCCGAGTGACCTATGGCCAACATCAGCATTCTTTCAGCAGCGGAGTTCGAGCGCGAAGCGAAGATCACCGCGGCGATCAGCCACCCCAAT
>JAUIKB010001058.1 GCA_030430975.1 Polyangia bacterium | reverse complement strand
CGTCGCGACCGACGTCCGGTCGACGGCGCTGCTGGCGGGACTTGTCCAAGTCGCCGTAGCGTGCGTCGGGACTCTGTGGTGCGTGCGCTACGCCGCCGGGCACGTCGACATGTTCACGACGAACGTCGGCATCGCGGTCGGACTCACGGCGTGGCCGGTGCAGCGCTGCCTGAGCACGCTAGCGTTTCATCGTCGGGTGGCGGTTGAATCCATTGCCTCCGCCGAGCGGGCGCGTGAACTCCTGCAGCTGCCGCGGCAGTCCGACGTCGTCGTCCGGCTCGGCGACTCGGCGGCCGAACCCGACATCCTGCGCGACGTAGACGGCGAACACCCGGTAGACATCGCGAAAGCAGCGCTGGGCAGCTTCTCCGAACGCCGCTTCACGGCCTGGTACCTGCTGCGCGACGTGCAGTCTAAGACTGGCAAGCCGGATGCCTATCGTGGCTCGTCGAAGGTGACGATCACTGAGGCGAGCACTATTGACTTTCTGGGCTCGGACCCGGCCAACGCGTTCTCCGCATTCGTGTGGTGGCTCTTTCCCGGTATCACGCTCGCGGTCGTCGAAGGGGTGACGCTCGTCGCGGCGTATCTGCTTGCGACTTACTTAACCGCGCGGTGACGGCTTGCCCCCTGAGCGGCGCCCCCTGAGCGGCGCCCCCTTAGCGAAGTTGGCCCTCCCGGACCGAGCGCGGTCTCATTCGCGGGCATGCGCTGGCAACTGGCTATCGGTCTCATCACCCTGGGCTGCTCGGGCGTCGCGTCCCCCGACGCCAGCCAGCCGAATCCAGCGCAGCCGATGCCGGACGTGGGCCCAGCGCCGTCGGCCGTAGGCCCGACCGAAGCGCTCGCGACAACCGAACCGAGTCCGCGAAAACCACCCGGACCGCCGCCGGATCCGTTCGGCGCCGGTTATCCTCCCGCGCTCGCCGACGACGCCCCTCACGGCCGCGTCGGTGGCCTGACCTGGGGCGCCTGGATCCAAGGCAAGCCCGACTCGCGCTCACTGCCGTTGGGGTCGATCCGAGTCGGCGGATCGATCCCGCTTACCGAACCGGGCGAAGTCTCTGGACTGGGGAAGTGCTCGAAGTTCGCGCGAGTCGCGTTGGGGTTTGTGTGCACCAAACGACGGGGGTTACAGCGAGCCACGACCAACATGAACGCAAGCTGGATCAAGGCGGCGCGCTGGACTACGCCGGCGCCTGGCCCGTTCCCTTACGAGTACGCGATGAGCGTGGGCGCACCCATGCTGACGCGTGTGCCGTTGGCGGCCGACTTCAAATGGAAGACCGGCAACCGTAAGACAAAGCGCCTTCGAGGCTGGGCGGCTGGCCACGACGAGCTCGCACAAGAAGAGCCGATCCAGCCAAACGGACCGATGCCGCCCGAATTCGCCCACGATGCGGACCTAAGAAACCCATGGGGTAAATCACAATCAGTCTACTTCAAGCGCGTCCCCAAAGACGTAATGATCGCCTACACCCGCGCGTTCGAGGCGCAGGGTCAAACCTACGTCGTGTCCAGCAACATGACGGTGGTACCCGCAGCGGGTCTCAAGCGCTTCAAGCGTTCGAAGTTCCAAGGTCTCAAGCTGACGCCGGAACTGACCCTTCCGATCGGCTGGATCCGCAAGAAGCCGCGACCCAAATACAAGCGCGAAGGCGACGAGTTCGTGCCGACCGGGGAGCAGTTTGCCGTTCGCACCCACGTGCCGCTCACCGGTGAAGAGATCAAAGTCAAAAAGAACAAGCAGCGCCTTCGTTACCTAGAGACCCGCGAACCGGGCATCTACGTGCTCAGCAGCGACGTTTCCGTGGATCGTGTGAGGGAAAAAGGCACGCCGTGGGAAGTCAAGCGCGCCAAGGAAACCAAGTGGATTCGCGTGCGTGTAGTCCAGGGCCTGCTCACCCTATACGAAGGCGACAAGCCGACCTTTTCCACACTGATGTCGCCCGGCAAGGAGGGCGCGACGCCATACGGTCGTTACCGTATCGAAAGCAAACATCACGTCACCACGATGACAACCGAGATGGGCGAACCGCGCAAGAACTGGATCGCGGATGTACCGTGGACCATGTACTTCAAACGGCCTTACGCGATCCACGGCGCGTACTGGCACGAAGACTTCGGAATGAAAAAGTCGGGGGGCTGCGTCAACCTCTCACCGATCGATGCCAAGTACGTGTTCGAATGGGCCAACCCGGCAATGCCCGATGGGTGGGGCTCCGTGCAAGCTTATCCCATGGGCGGTGGTACATTTGTGCTGGTCGAAGCCTAGCTGCCGGCGACTCAGGTCAACCCATGGACTACAGCGAGAAGAGCCCCCGACATCGCATCGAGCGCGCGTTCGAGACACGCCTGCTAGGCCAGTTTGCGTTCCGCAACCCCAAGAAGGCTGATCTCGTGCTCGACGCCGGCGATCTCGTGGCACCACGAGATCGTGTGGAACACGACGGTGACCTCCTCGGTGGGGGGCTCGGT
>JAUIKB010000043.1 GCA_030430975.1 Polyangia bacterium | reverse complement strand
TTCTCCATCGCGAGCCCGAACCGCGCCAATTCGCTCATGCAGGTTGATACCACCTGCGGCGACAGTCGCACAGCGAGGAAGCTAGCGGCCGCCGTATCGTCGCTTGCGCGCCGCCAGCTTGGCGGCGCGGATCTCGCTGGCCTGCTTGACCTTATGCGGGTCGACGATGAACGGCGCGACCCGCTCGCTCTTCTCGAAGCGCTTCTTGTACTTGAGCGCCTGAAAATGGGTCTTGAATGGGCCGATGCGGACGCGGTGCCACAGACCGCGACCGGGCACGTGAGCAGCTTGCCGATAAGCTCGGTGCTGGCGCTTTCGAAGGTCCTCGGCGAACTTGTCGGCGTCCTCTTGCTTCTTGAAGCTGGCCACCTGAAGCTGGTACCCACCCTCGTGACCGGCCTCGGCGACCTCCCCGTCCGGTGCCGGCTTGCTTGCGCCGATTGCGCTGTCGGTGAGGGAGTCCTTCGGCTGCTCAGTGACCGGTGTGGCCGCCAGGAGCTGCCCAGCCGGTAGCGGCACGACCGGCAGCCGGTCCCCGGCGGGCGGGGGCGCCGTCGGGTGCCCAGCCGGGAGCTGGAACGCCTCAGCCTGCTTGACGAGGCGTCCGCGCTCGTCCTTCACGGCCGCAAGCGCTGTCGTCGGAGCCTGGTTGTCGCTGAGCAGTCCGGGAAACGTGACGTCGTTGCCGTTGAGTTTCTCGGGAGGCTGTTCGTCGTTCTTGGCTTCGGCGATTAGACTCGCGAGAGGATCGTTCGCTTCGTTCGTTGGCGCTTGCTTCTTTTCGAGCACGAGCACCGCGGTCGCGACCAAAGCGGCACCGGCCAGCGACGCCAGCACGAACGCGCCGAGTCGCGACGAGCGGCGACCGGAGTCACTCTCCTGGATCTGCTCGAGATTGCGAACGTTTACCGATTCGAGTCGCTCGTTCATCCGTGGGTCTCCGTAGGCGCGTCCGACCGCGGGCGCGCCGCCGTGATCATGGAGCTAATGGCACACCGCCGATTCGGCCAAGTTCGGCGCGCTACGGCCCCCCGCCTAGCAGCGCCCGTACCTGAACGGATTTCCAATCAGTCTCGGTGACTTCCAGGTCCGGCCGGCTATCGGCGACGATCCCCCCACCGCAAAAGTAATGCCCCTGCCCGTCCCGCACCGTGAGCGTGCGGATCGCCATGCCGAGCCGCACGCCACCGTCGTGTTGGAGCGCGCCAAACCCACCCGTGTAGATGCCGCGGCGATGGGTCTCGTGCGCGGCGATAACCTGCATGGCACGGACTTTTGGCGCGCCGGTCACGCTCCCGCTCGGCACCATCGCACGAAGCACGTCCGCGCGATCGCACCCCGCGCGTCGACGCGCGTGGACTGCCGCAACGCGATGCAGCACGGATCCGCAATCCCGCACGTGAGGCGGCATCGCGACCACGACGCTGCCGGGCTCGGCGACGCGGCCCAGGTCGTTGCGCTCGACATCGAGGATCATCGCTAGCTCGGCGCGCTCCTTGACGTCTCGATCGAGGCGCTCGGCCGCGGCGGCGCGATCGGCGGCGTCCGCGGGCCTCGGCAGCGTTCCTTTGATGGGTTCCGTCGTGAGCTCCCCGCCCGCCGTCATGTGAAGCAACAGCTCGGGGCTGGTGCTGAAAACCGCCGCGTTTCCGAAACAGAGGCCCGCCGAGTAAGCTCCGGGAGCCCGCCGGCCCATCGCGCCGAGCAGCGCCGAACCCGCTGCCTCGACCTGAAATTCAAGTCGGCGCGCAAGGTTGACTTGGTACAGGTCGCCAGCGGCGATCAATGACAGCGCGGACCGAATGCGCTCGGCATGGAGTTCGCTATTCGACGGACCGACCTCGACCGCTGGCCGCGGTGGGCCTAACCGCGGGGCCGGCCCGGCTTCCAGAAGCCGGCTGAGGTGGCGGATCGCTCTAGCATCGTCGCCGACTATCCGTACGTCGCGGTCGATGCGTGCAACCGCACCGAATCGATACCATTGGTCGTGGACGTGGTGAGGCTCCGCACGCGCATCATGGCCACCACGCTCGAGGGCGCGCCGCGCCTCGTACGGCAGCAGACCGACCCATCGCGGCACCTCGCCGAGCGAGAATGGGCGCTCGGGCAGATCGGGCTCCGGATCGAGCGCTGTCGAGCTATCGCTCGGATCGCATCCCAGATAGCTCGGACCGCTTCCATCCGCGCTCCACAGTACGAAACTGTTGGGGCGGCCTTCGATCCGGCCGAACAGCGCCAGGGGATCGGCGGGCACCGACACGGAGACGGAACGCAACATGCCAGCCGCGCTTAGCATGCCCGGCCGAGCGCCGCGTTGTCAGGTTGGTCGCGTAGCGCTAGACCCAGCCTGCGATGAAACCAGCGTGCGCCATAGCTTGTCTGTTGCTCACCGCTGGATGCAGCGAAGAGCTGTTGCCGGAGGGCCGTTTGGAGCCCACGCCAGGGTTCGAGCGCGATCCCTTCGACGAATCACCCGCGCCCACCATTGCGCGCGTGACCAAGACGCTGGCGGACGGGACCGAGCGCGTCGTCCTCGAGCGCGGCGCGGCTCCGGCCAGCTTCCCGATCGCGCCAGGCAAGCTCGGAACGTTCACGCTGGAAGGGCTCGACGACAGCGGGACTCGCCAGGCGATCGGGCGAAGTCTCCCCATCAATCCGGCCGGCATCGCCGGCCTGCAGCTGCCGTTATTCGTCTCCCGGTCGGGTGAATTCGCAAGGCCTCCCGGCGAGTTCGTGCACACCCACGCTCGACCCGTCGCCGCCATCGCAGACGACCGCTTCGTCGTCGTCGCGAGCGAGGGCAAGGGTTCAATAACCTTGGATCTCTACGACCTAGGCGTCTGGGCTCCAGCCGAGAGTCCTGACGCCACGCGGTGCCCAAAGGCGGTATGCACGCCGCGCTCGATGGCTATCGTCGACCAGGCGCTCGCGGTGTTTGTGGGCGACGACTGGGCGGTCTTCCATAACTTCGTCACCGGTAGTCAGGGCACCCTGCCGACTCCGAAAGGCATCATGAGCTACGCTGAAGTCTCGGGAGGATCGACGCACCGCGCAGCCGACGGAACCGCCTACATCCTCGGCGCAGCACGGAATGCCGGCGACCCGACCCGCGGCGCCCTGCGCATCGCCGGCGACGGCGCCGTGACCGCGGTGACGACCACCACCGCACGCACAGGTGCCGCCGCCGCGTCTGTTGAGGGCCGCGGAATCGTCGTAGTCGGGGGTAGCGATATGGGGTCCGCGGTCGAACTGCTCGCGGACGGCAACGACGCCTTCGTCGCCCTACCCTTTGCGCCCGACTCGACAACCGGTGCGGCCGCGCTTGGAGACGAAGCGACCGTGCTACGCCTCGGGGGGCGCAGCACCGGCGGCGCGTGGGCGCCAACCGTCCGCTTCGATCTGGGCTGCGGGGCGGACTGCGTGCCGCTTCCCGCCGGTGTGGGGGTTGAACTCGACACGGCCAGCGCGATGCGCATCGACGGTCGGGTCGTGGTCTTCGGGCTGAACCAGGCCGGCGAGCAGGAGGCGGTGGTATGGGACGAATCCGCGGTGTCGACGATCTCCGTCAACCAACCGCGCCGCGGCGCACCGTTGCTGTTGCCGACCGGACACGGGGCGGTCCTCGGGGGCGAGACGAACCCCAAAACACTAGAACTTTTAGCGTTTTAGGACACTACATTAAAGGTATTACTTTAGCTGAACGACGCGCTCGGGGGTGACGATGGCGCGGCGTAGCGGTGCACGAACGGTCGCCCCGGGCCACACCACGCACTCCTCGAGCTCACCCGTCCCCGTGGCCGTAGCTCCCCTGCCCACAAGCGACCGCTTCAACTCAACGCCGGAATCGACCTGGGCCGTCGGATCGATCCAGTTGGCCTGCTCGCCAAGCCATCTCAGATTGGCCTCAAGATAGGCGTCAGGCGTGCCGAGATCCGACCAGGGAACATCCGAGGCGACGGTGGGGATCGTCTGACCTTGGCGCAGCATTGGCAAACAGATATCGCCGATGAGACAGCCGGAGTCAGGGGCGCGTTCCACGGCTTCCGCCGCTAGCGCGGCGATCCCAAGGTAGTCGCCGCCGCGAACTTCCGTGCCGAAGCGCTCGCCGCGTAGCCGCACCACCTGGCCGTCACTCCCGACGCCCACCGTACCCTCGCCGAGCGGGCGCGACGCAACCGCGAGCGCCATGGGTGAGGCGACCGCTAGCAGTGCCAGCAGATCCGGATCCGCGAGAATGTCGCCGTTCCACACCACCACCGGCGGCGCGAGGGCATGCCGGGCGCCGCGGAGAGCACCGCCGGTGCCGCGAATTTCAGGCTCATGTATCAACTGAATATTGCCGGGCAATTGACTGATATAATTAGCAAATTTGTCCGCTAGATGGTGTGTATTCAGGACCACATCGACCACCCCCACGGTATTGAGAGCCGTGATTGCGTGCTGAATAAGCGGCCCGTCGCCGACCGGCACGAGGGGCTTTGGAAGCTCCAAGGTGAGAGGCCGTAGCCGGGTTCCGAAGCCCGCGCACAACACGATCGCTGTCGCCATCACGTCAGGATCGCTCAGCGTCGTGGCCCCGGCCAACTTCATCCGGCTGCGGCGCGCCCCCCCGCCCAATCGAGATGCGCGACAAACTCGCCCGGGGGCGTTGGCACGTGATAGCCCGCCGCATGCTCTGGACACGCGCGACGTCCGTCTGGCTACTCTCCGCTGCGACGACTTTCCTACTGGTAACGGCGGCGGGGTGTGACACCGGCGCCGTGGGCGTCGACGAATGCCGGGAGATCGAGACCGCTCGCTGCGAAGCGGCGGACGCCTGCGGCTTGATCGACGACCTGGAGGCCTGCAAGCGCTTCTACCGCGACCACTGTCTCCACGGTTTCCCGGGTGACGACGCACCCAGTCAAGTCAAGGTAGACCGCTGCGTCGGCACTCTCAAAGCCGTTGAGACTTGCCGGCGAAGCGGCACAAAACAGCTGGCGGATTGCAAAAAGCCGCCGACGAGCACCACGACGGTCGCAAACGTGTGCGACATCGTTCGAGAGCCCGAACTAGCCGATGAATGCGCGTTTCTCATCCCCGGAGCGGCGGGAGCCGGCGGCAGCGGTGGTGATGGCGGTGGCGGTGGCAGCGCCGGAGCCGCGGGCAGCACATCGAGCGGCGGCAGTGGCGGCAGCGCCGGTTCGGCTGGCGGCAGCGCTGGATCGGGTGGCTCCGGAAGCTAGGCCATGCGGCTCTTTCAGTTGCTGTTGGTATGTATCGCGGCGAGCGGTTGTCGTCCCGCCGAGGCAGACGCCGAAGCGCCCGTGATGAAGGAAACCGCCGAGGATCAGATCCTGCGCATCGGCTCCACGTGGCGAGCTGTCGAGCGCGACAAGGGGCTGCGGTCCGCCCCCGATCCCATCAGTTCGTTCGAATTCGTTACCGAGTCCGAATTCAGCATCAAGCGGGGTCAGAAGCGCAGCATCGAAACCGGAAAACGCCTAGAGGGTTACACCCATCGGGACGGACTGCTCGTGACGTGCCGCGTCACCTGGCGCCGACCGCTGGCGCTGCGATTCGCTTACCGAAGCGACGGAATGCCGGGCGTCGAACTGGCGACCGAGACCACCACCCCGAGCCGCACGTGCGACGGGCCGGCGCCGGGCACGAGGGCCGAGATCCCCGGCGCTCGCGCTCGCTTCATCTTGGAGTCCGACACGCTCAAAGCGTTCGAACCACGCACGGAAACCCGCATTTATCGCCCTGTCGACTGATCCGCCCAGGCGCTTCGGGTCGGGTCGTGACGCGGCCGGACTTTCGAGCTACACCGCGCGCATGTTGCTCCTCCGACTCTCGGCACTGGGCTGCTGCGCCGCCGCATTGGGCGGTTGCATCGACAGCGTCGAGAACTTCGGCGGGACACCAGCACCGACGCTTATCGCGGCTTCGCCAGAGGACTTTCTCGGCGGGTTGGCGTGCGACGAGGGACAAGGCGCCCCGGTACGCTACGTCACGACGCTGCTCGAGGCGTCCTCCGATGATCCGCTTACGCTCCCGAGTTCGGGTCCGGTCAGCTGCCAGCAAAACGTCAGCTTCCAGCGCATCGTGCCGGGCATGAACTACACGGCCGAGATCGATGTGTACGATCGCGACGATCTCCGAGCAGTTGCACCCGGTGTGCGGGAGATGGTCGACAGCGGGACGGGGGCATACGTCGCCCCGGCGTGGACCACCTGCTGCGGGCAAGCATGTGGTCAGGCGAGCACTACGCAGCCACGACCAACCCGCGCCGTGGGTAATCGCACGATCTTCTTGCGCGACTGCGCGTCGATTCAACCGCGCGCCGAACAACCTACCGGCCTGACGGTACGCCTCACAGACCTAGGATGTGGGGACGCCGACGCACCCATCGATCGGCTCCTGGTCTCAGGTGCTGGTCAGAAGTGGGAAGTCGCGTGTGGCTCTAACGTCACGGCGGACGACCTCGTGGGCGGCCGCAACTACGAGTTCTCAGTGCAGGCGTTCGGCCCCGACTCCAGCACGTCACCGGTACAAGGCACCGTGTGCCGCGGCACGACGAGCCCTGGGGTCATCGGAACCGCAGGTTGCGACTCGTTACGCTCCGACGGGGCTGTGCGCTTTGATTTGGAACGCGACGTAGGCACGCTGTGCACCGTCATCGATACGCTCACGCTCCAAGTCGAGCACGCCTCGACCGTCGAGCTGAAGACCGTGGAGCAGTGCGGCATCGTCACTCTGGGAGGTCTGACCGCGGGTCCGTACTCCGCAACGCTGCTGACCACGGTGAGCGCGGGCGGCCAGTCCGCGCAGGGACCAACGTTAGTCTGCGGCGGCGTCGTCAAGCCTGGCCTGACCGTCGAAGCAACCTGCGTGCGAGCAGAGGGAACGTAGACCGATGCGTCAGGGCATACCGTGAATCGGGGTCCGAGCGTCGCAGGAAGCATGGGCGGCTTGCCCCGTCCAGGACCTGGACTGAAAGGGGTCTTGGTCGGACTGCTGGCAATCTGGCTCGCATTTGCGGTGGGCGTGAACTGGGCCGGGGTACCCGACTCGGTGTTCTTGCTGTTTTGCGGCAATCAAGCGCTGATACTGCAGGGCGAAATCTGGCGTCTGTTCACGGCGCCACTGATGCACCTGCCGTCTGGCGGCATCGGTCACATCATCACCGCCCTGGTCGGGCTGTATTTCCTGAGTCCGAATCTCGAGGACCGCTGGGGAACGCGACGGTTCCTGCGGTTTCTGGCGCTAAGCGCGTTGACCGCCTACGCCCTCCAATTCATCGTCCTACTGGCCCTTCCGAGTTCGATCTCTGTCAAGCTCGTCCGATTTCCTGGCGGTTACTGGTTCGGCGCGATTCCGGTATTAGAGGCTGTCGCCATCGCATGGGCGCTATCGTTTAAGGGACAGACCGTCCGGCTGATGTTCGTGCTGCCGGTCACCTCGCGCGGCTTGATCCTGTTCGTGGTCGCGGTGAGCGTGCTGCGGCTGCTAGCGTTGTCGATCAGCTTCGAAGGTCTCATCGCCCCGTTCGGCGGCATGCTCGCCGGATGGGTCTTCGGCGCCGACCCATCGCCTGTACGGCGTGCGTATTTGAAGTTCAAACTGAAGCGTGTCAACGCGGAGCTGGAAGCTGAGCGTCGCGACCGCAGCCGTCGTGTCAAGTCCAGTGGGTTGCGCGTCATCGAAGGTGGTAAGTCAGATGACGACGAAGCCCCTCGGGGCCCGGACGGGCGCTACCTAAACTAAACAGTCACGGTCGAGCGAATGCGAACCTTGCTAGATGAAGAGGCCGTCGACCGTGGACTGCGGAGAATCGCCGGTGAAATCGCGGAGCGGCACGCGGGCGCTGCTGATCTGGTGCTGATCGGCATTCGTCGCGGCGGCGTCGGGATCGCCGAAGCGCTTGCGCGCTGGATGGCGGACCTCGAACAGGTAGCCGTGGCGGTGGGGACCGTCGACATCACGCTGTACCGCGATGACGCCGCCACCGCCCTACCGAACCCACGCATCGGGCCAAGCGACATTCCATGCAGCCTCACCGGCCGCGACGTGGTGATAGTGGACGATGTCGTATTCACCGGGCGAACCGTACGCGCCGCGATCGACGCCGTATTCGACTACGGCCGTCCGCGACGCATCGAGCTCTGCGCGCTGCTAGACCGAGGCGGACGCGAGCTGCCCATCCAGCCCGACTATGTGGCCAGAAAGGTCGACGTCGCGAGTGACGAGCGCGTCGACGTCATCGCTACGAACGGCCGCCTGCGCGCGGTCGTTCAACCGCTGACTGCACCGTCCATCCCACCCCCCACCTAAAGCCGCCACCATGTCATCCCGCCACTTGCTATCGATACGCGACCTGACGTCCGAGGACGCGATCACGCTCCTGGATTCGGCGAGCGCCTTCTGGGAGCTGTCGAGACGGTCTATCAAGAAGGCACCGACTCTGCGTGGCAAGACGATCATCAATCTCTTCTTCGAGAACTCAACGCGCACGCGGACGTCGTTTGAACTCGCCGGCAAGCGCCTAAGCGCCGACGTCATCAACATCAGCGTTCAGTCTTCCAGCGCCAAGAAGGGCGAAAGCCTGCGGGATACGGTCGCGACCCTCGACGCCATGCATCCAGACGTCTGCGTGATTCGCCACGGAGCGTCGGGCGCTCCAGGTTTCGTAGCGGAGCGGGTGAACGCCGCTGTGGTCAACGCGGGCGACGGGCTCCACGAGCATCCAACTCAGGCGCTGCTTGACGCGTTCACCATTCGGCAAGCCAAGGGCGACCTAGAGGGTCTCAAGATCGCGATCTGTGGCGACGTCGCCCACTCACGCGTCGCGCGGTCGGGCACGCTCCTGTTTCAGAAGCTCGGTGCATCCGTGCGACTCGCCGGCCCCCGGACGATGCTGCCACCCCAACCCGAATCGCTCGGCGCTGAAGTGTTCGACCGCATCGAACCGGCGCTCGAAGGCGCCGACGTCGTGATGATGCTCCGCATTCAGCAGGAGCGATTGGCAGGCACCTACTTCGCAACGCTCCGTGAATACGCTCGTGAGTTCGGCCTCAACAGCACGCGCCTGGAGCTGGCCAAACGCGATGCGATCGTGATGCACCCAGGGCCGCTCAATCGCGGAATTGAGATCAACGACGACGTCGCCGACTCAGACCGCGCCGTGATCCTGAACCAGGTCGAAGCCGGAGTGGCTGTCCGGATGGCAGTGCTCTATCGCCTCGCGGGCGGAGGCGAAGCGCGGCTATAGATCGATTTGTTGTACGGCGGGCAGCGCCGTGCCGAGAAAACGACTCGCGGTCTGTTCGAACTGCGCAGGCTGATCGGTCACGAGTAGCTCGAGCTCGCCGTCCGCCTCCGGGTTTTCAAGGGACGCTTCAACCAGGATTCGCTCGACGTCCGTCGCCGTAGCCACAGCGCCGTCAACCACGTAAACGGGGCGCCCCGCCAGCTCGGTCGCTACGCGCCTGATCAGCTCAAAGAGGAGCGGATAGTGCGTGCAGCCGAGCACCAGAACGCGCGCCCCGGCGCTAACGAGCGGCTCCACGTACTGACGCACCACGAGCTCTGGAACGGTACCGTCTAGCCAACCTTCTTCGACCAGCGGAACCAACAGCGGTGCCGGCTGCGTCACCACCTCGAAGCGGGTCGAGCACTGCGCAACGGCGCGGGGATACGCACCGGACGCTACGGTGCCGCGGGTCCCAAGCACGCCGATGCGAACCGGTCCAGCGTCTGCGGTTAGCTCCTGCGCGGCCGCCACGGCGGCGCTCGCGCCGGGTTCGACAACGCCGACGACCGGCAGGTCCAGCTCAGCGCGCAGCATGTCCACCGCCACCGCGCTGACGGTATTGCACGCGATCACTAGGAGCTTGATATCGCGCTCGACCAAAACGGCGCTGCAGCCACGTGCGTAGCGCAGCACGGTGTGGCCGGAACGCGTGCCGTAGGGCACACGCGCCGTATCCCCGAGGTAAACGATGCGCTCGTTCGGAAGGCGCTCGCGAAGGGCCTTGACGACCGTCAGTCCACCTAACCCGGAGTCGAAAACCCCAATGCGGCGCGAACGGCCCGCCGCGCGGGCACCCCCATCGTCAGGCATCTTCAATGCGGATCAAGCGCGGCGCTCCACGCATGAACGGACTCTCCGCCACCTCTTTCAGGGCGTCGCGAACGCTCCCCTCCTTGGAGGTGTGTGTGATGATCAGTATCGGGACTGCCTCGCCAGGCTTGGTGGCCTGACCATCCTGCACCATTTGCTCAATGCTGACACCATGGCGTCCCAGTGCGCCCGCGACCGTCGCGAGGACGCCGGGGTCGTCCGCAACGTCGAAGCGCAGATAGTAGCGCGATGTCACCTCCGACAGCGGCATGAGCTTGCGCTGTTTCATTTGGATACCGCGGGTAGCCAAGCCGGGCTCACCTTCGATCTTGCTGCGCGCCACATCGACCAAGTCCGCAACCACGCTGACCGCCGTCGGCATGTCGCCGGCGCCCTGGCCGACCAGGAGGCACGGTCCTAGCGCCCGCCCCTGAATGAACGCGCCGTTGAGCACGCCATCGATGTTCGCCAGCACGCTCGACTTTGGGATCATCGCCGGATGCACGCGCAACGCGATGCTGTCGCCGCGGTCATGCCCTATCGCCAAGTGTTTGATCGTCAGCCCAAAGCGATCTGCGAACTGGAAGTCGAGTTGATCGATCTCGGTAATGCCTTCGACTGGCACTTCCTCCACATCCACCCGGGCGCCAAAGGCCAACATGCTCATGACGACCAGTTTCTGTGCCGCGTCGTGGCCGCCGACGTCGAGCGACGGATCGGCCTCGGCGTAGCCAAGACGCTGCGCTTCAGCCACGGCGTCGTCGAACCCTGTGCCTTCGTCACGCATCTTCGTCAGGACGAAGTTGCACGTTCCGTTCATGATCGCGTGCACACTCTCGACCCAATCGCTGGTCAGCGCCTCGCGGAGCGTACGGATCACAGGAATACCGCCGCCGACGCTCGCCTCGAACGCCAGGTCAACGCCGCGCTCGATCGCCTGGTCGACGAGGCGTGTGCCGTGCTTCGCGAGCAGGTACTTGTTCGCTGTAACGACGCCCTTACCGAGGGCAATGGCGCGCTCGACGTACTCTCGGGCCGGATCCTCCCCACCCATCACCTCGACCACTAGATCGGTCCCCTCGTCACCTAGGACGCGCTCGGGGTCGTCGGTCAGCCACTCGGGACGGCACTGAGGGACTCTGTCCTTCTCCATGTCGCGCACCAGGACATGCTTGATCTCGAGCGGCGCGCCGACACGAGAGGCGAGGTACTCCGCGTTTTCCTCGATCAGCTGAATCACGCCGCCGCCTACCGTTCCGCACCCAAGTAGCGAGATACGCACCGGAAATCTCACTCGTTCTGGACTCATCGCTCGCTCCTGGTCATGGCTTGGACCCTACCTCGCCACCGTCGGGGGCGCGACTTTCAACGAATCCGCCAGCTTGCCCGCGAGCGCTGTTCGATGAGTTGCGCAAATCGACGCTTGTTCCAAGGCCTGCGCCAACGCTCGTGCCCCACCTTCGGTCCGCTTCAGCTTCGGGCCGAGCACCTTAGAAACCTCGCCGACGGCGGATTGCTCACAGAGGTAGCTCAGCTCGGCCGCGACGCGCTTCAACACGAACGGCGGCAAGCGACTCGAGAGATCCTCGGCGTGGCGATACAGCCACATCAACGTGCTCGACTGGGTGTTCGGGTTCTCGAGCAGCGGCCGGTAAACGTACCCGACGTCTTGAGTCCTGACCGCAGAACTCAGGGTCATGTCGAGAGCGCGCTGCACCAGCGCTGGCTTTTCGAAACCCGCTAAACCTTCGAGCACCGTGATGCGCTGCTCGGGTGTCGCCGCTTGGCTGAGCTTCGCCGCCACTCGATCGAAAAGCGCCGCGTCGGCGTCGGACGCCGACGCGGCGATCGCCACACGCAGCAGCTCGGGATCCGCTTTGGCGGTGCCGGCAAGCCAGCGGTCGGTGAGCCGTTTCGCCTCGGCGACCGCCGTCGCGTCATCACCGACCGCGGCGCGTAACCACAGCACGTGGGGACGACTGGCAACCGCATCTCGACCGCCTCCCGGTGCCAAGCCGATCCGCTTGACTACCGAAGCGCTGGTCTGCACCGCCAGCTTCGCCAGCTGCTGACGGTCGGCATCAGAGGTCGCCAATAGCCGAAGGCGCCGGAACAGAAACTCGACAGCTTCCCATAGCACTGGCGAGTCGCCATCGACCTTGCGCAAAACATGCGCCAAAGCACCTAGCTCAACCCGCCCCGACTGTAGCAACGTGGTAAAATTTGCCACCAAGCCGACTCGCGACCGGGGCGACAGTCGCTTGAAGTTCTGGGCGAGCGCCTTGTAGTCCGCCACGCTCAGCTCGTAAGCATAGTAGCCCGCCTCGTCGGCGTTCGGGTACACGAACGCCGGGCACACCTTGAGCGACAACTCGGACTCGCTCGGCTGCGTCAGACACGCCTGCTCGAGTCCCGCGGCTGTCCCGTACTGGACGCACACCGGATGCTTCCACACCGAGGACTTTGGAGTACGGCCGCGCGGCGTCAAAGGCGCGCCTCGCACGCTCACCTTGGCCGTGGAGCCGGCGCACTTGTACGCAACGCGGCAGCCCGCTCTGCTCGGTGAAACTGCTCATCACGGCCTTGGTGTCTTTGCCGCTGGCCGCGTCGAGCGCACGGAACAGATCGGCGCTGCTCGCGTTACCAAAGCGGTGGCGGCTCATGTACTGCCGCACCCCTGCTCGAAATGCGTCTGGTCCTACCCACGTCTCGACCATCTGCAAGACGCTCATGCCCTTCACGTACGTGATGCCGTCGAACGCCTCCAGCGCTTCGGCGGTGCTGCGCACGGGTTGTCGAATACGGCGACTTGTCTGAAGCTGGTCTAAGCCCTGGGCCCACGACCGCACCAGCACCGCCCGTTCATCGGCGCGCTGCTCGGGCTGGTCGGCGGCGAGCACTTTGACGGACATCCACGTGGCAAACGCCTCGTTCAACCAGATATCGTCCCACCAACGCATCGTGACGAGGTTACCGAACCACATGTGAGCGAGTTCGTGCGCCATCACGCGCGTCATTCGACCTCGCGTGGCGACCGATGTTCCGGCCGGCTTCAATAGCAGCAGCTCGTCACGAAACGTAACCAGGCCGGGGTTCTCCATGGCTCCGGCGGCAAAGTTGGGCACCGCCGCGACGTCCAGCTTCGGATACGGATACGGCGTGCCGAAATAGGCCTCAAGCGTCTTGAGCTGTCTGGCGGCCGTTTCCATTCCCATAGCGGTCAAGGACGCGGTGCCACGAGCCGCCACGCCGCGGATCTTCGTCGGCGCCGCAGGTCCCTCGACGACATCGAGCGGACCAACCCCGAAGGCCACGACGTAGGTGGGC
>JAUIKB010000042.1 GCA_030430975.1 Polyangia bacterium | reverse complement strand
GCGCTGGCAGAGGCGTTTTACGAGCAGGCGCACTACGAGCGCGGCGTCGAAGCCTATCGCCTGCTCCTCAAGCTCGAGCCGACGGATAAGGACGCCTACAAGCACGGCTTGGCTATCGCCTCCGGCTACTCCACGATGGAGGACTGGCGCAATCTTCAAAAGACCTACCGCTGGCTGATCAAGGACTACACGATCGCGCCGCCGAAGAAAGGCAAGCCGCTACGGGCGAGCGCGTGGACGAAGGTACAGACGGCGCTAGTCGTGCGAGACGCCGAGCGCGCGATCGAGAAGCAGCTGCGTGATGACGCGGTCGGTTTGCATGCGAAGGCCCAGGCCGACAATACCAGCCGCTCGCAGTTCGCAGCGGCCGCCAAGCTGTACGAGGTATACCTCAGTCGCTTTAGCCGCGAACCCAAGGCCTACGACGTCTACTTCAATAGTGCGGAGTTGTATTTTTATCGTCTTGGAAACGATGCCAAGGCTGCCGATCATTACATGAAGGCCGTGAAGCTTCGTCCCAAGGGCAAGTACAGTCGTGATGCACTGTACAACGCGCTAGCGGCTTTGGAGCAGGCCAGGGCGCGCGAGTTCGAAGCGGCCAAGACAGCGGGCAAGAAAGCGACAGAGTCGCCGACCGATAAGCAGTTGACCGAAGCGATGGAGCTGTACGTCAAGACGTACCCCAAAGACCCGGACGTGCCGGAGCTGCTGTTTCGTCAAGGCAAGCTCTACTACGACTATGAGGTATACGATCCGGCCGTACGGCAGTGGGGGCTGTTGCTTGAAAAATACCCGGATAGCAAATTCACGGTCGGAGCCGGCGAGCTGATTCTCGATTCGTTCAACAAGAGCAAGGACTACGAGAATATCGAGACCTGGGCCAGGCGACTTAAGAAGGCGAGCGCCTTCCAGAAGCCAGCCCAGCAGTCGCGCTTGAACACCCTGATCATCCAGGCGGTCTTTAAGCAAGGCGAGCAGTTCAGTACAGCCGGTAAGCACGACAAGTCGGCGGCGGCGTACCTGCGAGCAGCCAAGGAGTTTCCGAACGAGCAGCGGGCGGCTCAGGCGGCGGTCAATGCCGAGGTCGAGGCACAGAAGGCCGCCGATCTGGATACGCTCAACGCCGCGGTCACGGTGCTGATCGATCAGCACAAGAACAAGCCGGAGGCCGCTCAAGGCGTTTGGATCGCCGCCACGACCTATCAGGGAATCGGCTTGTTCAGCGAGTCGGCGAAGTACCACGAGGTCATCGCAACCTCGTTCCCGAAGAGCGAACACCACAAGGACGCGGCGTTCAACGCGGTGCTGCTCAGGACGACGATCGGCGACCACGACAAGGCGATCGCTGCGGGCCGCGCATACAAGAAGACGTACGCTCGGGACCCCGATGCGGATGAAGTGACGTTCCTGATGGGCAAGGCTCACGAGAAAGCCGAGAAGTGGAAGGACGCGGAGAAGCTCTACGCGAGCTATGCGGGGCGTGCGCGCACGTCGAGCAGCCGCGTCGAAGCGTACGTCCGTCTAGCTACGGTTCGAGTCAAGCTGAACAACTCGCGTGGCGCGAACAAAGCGCTGGCGAGCGCAGTCCGGATCTACAAACAGAAGAAGTCCGGACTGGACGGCGACGGACGCTACTACGCGGCAAAGGCCCGGTATCTTCAGGGGGAGCGAACGCTCGCCGAGTTCGACAAGATCAAGATCGAGGGCGACGTCAAAGAACTGAAGAAGCGCCTGCGCGCCAAGAGCGCGTTGCTCAAGAAAGCTGCCGATACGTTTCTGGCCACGGCAGAAATGGGCGTCGCGGAATGGACGACAGCGTCGCTTTATCAGATCGGTAATACGTACGAGTCGTTTGCCAAGGCACTGCTGGACTCGAAACCGCCGGAAGGCCTTCCCGCCCCAGCACAGGAGCAGTTTCAGCAAGAGATCGAAACGTTCGTCATTCCTATCGAGGAACGCGCGATCGAGGCTTTCGAAAGCGGGTGGCTCAAAGCCAAAGAGCTGGGCATCTTCAACAAGTGGACGGCCAAGATGCGGGTCGCGCTCGGTCGGCTGTCTTCGGAGCTCTACAGTCCGCTCACGGAGATCGGCTTCAAGCTCCGCTCCAAGGGGCCGACGAAGCTGCCCCGCCTGATCGAGGGGCCACGACGCAGCAAGGCGGGCGCCAGCTTGAAGTACATCATCCCGACGAAGCGACCGGAGCCGGCCGAGAGCGACAATCCGTACGATGAGAAGGCTGAAGGCGCCAAGTCAAGCGAAGGCGCCAAATCAGGCCAAGGGGCGAAGGGCAAAGAAGCCGATTCGAAGGAGCCCGCGAAGGAGCCCGACGACAAAGAGCCGGACGACAAGAAGAAGCCAGCGGGGTCCAAGAAATGAGGCGAGGTCGATGCCACCAGTCGTTTTCTCGGCGACTGACGACGCTGTGTTGCGCTGCCGGCGCGCTGGCCCTCGTCGCCTGCGGAGGAAGCAGCGCTCCAGCCGGGCCGCCTAAATTGCCCCCCGCCGATCCAGGCGCGGTGAAGAGCATGCTGCAGGGCGTGAGCGCGGCCAACTCTGGCGACACCAAGCAAGCGATCAAGCGTTTGGAGGAAGCGGTGAAACGCGACCCCAAGCTGTGGGAGGCACGGTTCGATCTGGGCGTGTTGCTCGCGCAAACCGGAGAGCTCGAGAGAGCTGAGGACGAGCTTGAAAAGGCGCTGGACTCGGCACCCAACGCCGAGGACGTCGTGGTCGCGCTGGCCGAAGTCAAGCGCCGCCGGCGAGACGCCCAAGGCGCCGCTGACGTGCTGACGACGTTCGTGAAGGCCCACGACGAGGCGATCGCGGCGCGGATCGCGTTGGTCAGCGCGCTGCGCGAGAGCGGCAGGATCGATGAGGCGATTTCGCGTGCCCAAGAGGTGCTCGTGCGACGCTCCGGCGATCCGAACGCGCTGGCGGAGCTGGCGCTTTCGCATCTTGCGCGCGGCGAGGTCGACACCGCGGAGCTGCTGATCACCGAGGCGCTCAAGGCGGAGGACAAGAAGGCGGTCGTCGAGCGCACTGCCGGTTTGATCGCGCTCGAGCGCGGTGACGATGCGATGGCGTTCAAGCATTTCGTGCGCGCCAGCGAGCTGGATCCAAAGGACACCACAGCGCGCCTGAATATGGGAACGGTCTTGCTCCAGGCGGGGGTATATGACGCCGCGGAAAAAGAGTTCCGGGCCGTTCTCGCGGTGAAGAAGGACGATGACGACGCTACTGTCGGGTTGGCCGCGGCCCTGAGAGGGCAGGGAACACGCTACAAGAAAGAGCCGTACTCCAAAGCGGAGCGATTGTTGAAGGAGCTGCTGGATCGCAAGCCGCGGCACCTCGCCGCGACGTACAACCTGGCGATTCTGTACACCGACTATTTGCAGCGGCCGACCGCCGCGAAGCCCCTACTAAAACGCTTCTTAGAGGATGCTCCAGAAAAGCATCCAGCGCGGCCGGAAGCGAAGCGGCGCTTGAGCGGGATCAAGTAGGCTACCGCCACCTATGGCAAACTTCGTTTCGGACGGCCCGCGAGGAAAACCAAGCGCCCTGATCGTCGAGCCGGACAGCGAGGCGTTTCGGTTGATAGCGGACGCGCTGCCCGGCGCCGGGTTCGACCTAGAGCGCGAGCCGGTGCTGGCCAAGGCCATCGGGCGCCTGGATGGCGGTGCATTCGATTTCGTGGCGCTGGCGGTGGAGAAGACGGATCACGATGTCCTTAACGCGGTGCTTGAACGGGTTCCTGAAACGCCGGTGATCGCCACGGTGCACACCGGCGAAGAGGGCGTGGCCGCGGTACGGGCGGGTGCCAGCGATTTCATGCGTCGGCCGATCGATCGCGAAGAAGTCGTTTACGTGATCGGTAAGGCCCTCAAGGGTTCGGAGGCTATTGCGGACGCGCCCCCGCCTTCGATGGTGGTGCAGCCCCACACCGTGATGATCGGTACTTCCGACGTGATGCGCGAACTCAAGTCGACGCTCAAGCGCGCCGCACAAGGGATCGCCACTGTGTTGGTGCGGGGTGAGAGCGGTAGCGGCAAAGAGCTGGTTGCCCGACAGGTCCACGAGTTGAGTCCTCGCCGCGCGGGCCCGTTTGTGAAGGTGCACTGTGGTGCGCTGCCGGATGACCTGCTTGAAAGCGAGCTGTTCGGTTACGAAAAGGGTGCGTTCACGGGTGCGACGCAGCGCAAGCCGGGTCGCGTCGAATTGGCGCAGGGCGGTACGTTGTTCTTGGACGAGATGGGCGACATCACGCCGGCGATTCAGGTCAAGCTGTTGCGGATCCTGCAAGACAAGGAGTACGAGCGCCTCGGCGGGACGCAGACGCTCAGTGCGGATGTGAGATTCGTGGCGGCGACGCATCGCGATTTAGAGGCGATGGTGCGCGAGGGTACCTTTCGCGAGGACCTGTTCTATCGTCTCAACGTCGTGACTCTGGTTGCGCCGCCGCTGCGGGCACGCCCGGAGGACATCGATTCGCTCGCGATGTACTTCTGTCAGACGGTCGGTGAGGCCAACGGGCGGGGGCGGATGAGTTTGGAACCGGACGCGCTCGACGTGTTGCGGACCCAGCCGTGGCCGGGCAACGTTCGTCAGCTGCAGAACTTCATCGAACGACTCGTCGTGTTGGCCTCCACGCCGCGGCTCAGCAAGGCTGACGTGGAGCGTGAACTCAACCGCCAAACCGGCACGCTAGGTTTTGCGGCGGCCGACGGGCTGGGACCGAAGGTGAGTCCGGAGAGTGACGTGATCGAACTCTCGGCGGCCCTTGGCAAGGCAGAGAAGCGCGCGCTCGAGAAGGCGCTCAAGAGCGCGGACGGCAATCGTGATGTCGCGGCGCGCCTGCTGGGGATCAGTCGGCGGAGCCTGTACTACAAGCTCCGTCAGCACGGCGTGGGGTAACAGCGTCGTACGCTGTCGTTCGGCTGCCTAGTCGTTCGTTTAGGGTTCGCCGCAGAAGTGATAGACGCTGCTGAGAAGGGAGCTGGGTCGGCAGATGTCTCCCGAGGGGCACTGGCCTGCGGCTGGCTTGGATGGATCGCACATGACGATGTCGTTGGGATCACCGCAGTTGGCTGCGCACGCGATCTTTTCGTAGCGGCGGGCAATGCCCTGGCCCTCAAGGGTGCCGCAGCACACCCTCCCGCCGTCGCAGTCGGCAGCGCTGTCGCACTCGCTGATCGCGCGCTGGGGGAAGCCGTTGCTTCCGTCTTTGCACTCGCCCTCCTGAGACTTGCAGGTGAAGTCTCGGTTCGTGACGTTGAACTGAATGCAGCAAAACGACGTCGCTTTGTCGCAGTTGCTGTTGCCGCACAGGATCGTGGCATCGGTCGGCGGGTCCCCGCCAGTACCGCCCATGTTGCCGACGTTGCCGGTGCCGCCCTGGTTGCCAACGTTGCCCATGCCACCTTGGTTGCCGACGTTGCCCGTGCCCCCGGTGTTGCCGGTGTTGCCAACGCCGCCGGTGTTGCCGGTGTTGCCGACGCCGCCGGTGTTGCCGGTGTTGCCGACGCCGCCATTGTTGCCGGTGCCGGCGTTGCCGGTGCCGGCGTTCCCGGTGCCGGCGTTGCCACCCGCGCCGCCGTTTGAACCACCGGCGCCGCTCGCGCCTTCGCCGAACAACCCGCCGCTATCCGAGCTGCCGCAGCCGAGCAGGAGGGTGGAGGCTGCGATGATGGTGAGAGCGCGGAAGTTAAGCATTTAGGTCTCCGTAGGCGAAGTGGACGAACGAGCGCGGAGCGACGTCACGGTTTGCGCGTGACCGAGTCTACCGCCAGTTGGGCAGATCGCCCACGACTGAGGCGTTTCGAGTGGGTGGATGTGCGACCGTGTCGGCTGCGCCCTGCTAGTTGCTGTTGCCGCAGACGTGGTAGCCCGAGCCGCTCAGATTGTTGCTGGGTCGACAGGTGAGCCCGCTTGGACATTGTAGATTGTCATCTACGTTCGGGTCGCACATCACGTAGTCCCTCGGGTTGCCGCAGCTGGCCCGACACTCGATCACCTTGTATCGAATGTACCCAGACCCCTCGAGTTCGCCGCAGCAGACTTGTTGGCCCTCGCAGTCGCTGGCGCTGTCACATGAGCTGGCGACTCGCTGTGGATAGAAGCTCGCGGAGTCCCTGCACTCCGCACCCTTTGACTTGCATTCGAATCCGATGGACGGCTGGTTGTAGGTAATACAGCAGAACGACGTCGCGCCGTCACAGTCGCCCGCCGAGCCGCAAGTGATCTTGACCGGGTCGGTTGGCTGGCCGCCGACGCCGCCTTGGTTGCCAGTGTTGCCGGTGCCGCCTTGATTGCCGGTGTTGCCGGTGCCGCCTTGGTTACCGGTGCCGCCTTGGTTACCGGTGTTGCCAGTGCCGCCCTGGTTGCCGGTGTTGCCAGTGCCGCCCTGGTTGCCAGTGTTGCCGGTGCCGCCGGTGTTGCCGACGTTGCCCGTGCCTCCAGTGTTGCCTGTGTTACCGACGCCGCCGGTGTTGCCGGTGTTGCCGACGCCGCCGGTGTTGCCGGTGTTGCCGACACCGCCGCTGTTTCCGGTGTTTCCGGTGCCGGTGTTTCCGGTGTTTCCGGTGCCGGTGTTGCCAGTGCCTGCGGTGCCGCCGCTCGAACCGCCCGCGCCGCCGTTCGAGCCGCCCGCGCCCCCAGAGCCACCGCCGAACAAGCCGCCGCTGTCCGAGCTGCCGCAGGCGAGCAGAAGGGAAGAGGCTGCGATGATGGTGAGAGCGCGGAACTTAAGCATCTGGATCTCCGTACGAAGTGGAAGCGGCGCTGCCGCGAACGCACGCGGAGCCAAGCCAAGGTCCGCGCGGTGATCTGAGTCTACCGCTAGTTGGGCAAATCGCCCACGTACGAGCCGTTTCGAGTGGGTGGATGTGCGACGGTGTCGGTCCGATCGGCACGGCTAGTCTATACTCGTGAGCACATGAGTCCCGGTATCGACCTCCGACCGCTGCTGCCCTCCGTCGTGAAGGTGATGACCGTCTCGGATGCGCCTGACTACGACCAGCCGTGGCAGACCGCCGGTCCGACGAGCGGGTCGGGGTCCGGCGCGATCATTGAAACGCCCCGAGGCCTGCGGATACTGACGAACTCGCATGTGGTCGAGAACCGAGTGTTCGTCGAGGTGCGGCGCTACGGCGTAGCCCGCAAGTTTGTCGCCGATGTCGAGGCCGTCGGGCACGAGTGTGACCTCGCCGTGTTGAGCGTCGACGACGACGAGTTCTTCAACCAGGTCACGCCGCTGGGCATCGGTCAGCTCCCAGGCCTCAGCGATCGGGTGTCGGTGTGCGGCTATCCGGTCGGCGGCGAGCGACTGAGCGTCACTGAAGGCGTCGTGTCGCGGATCGAGGTCGCGCCCTACGCCCAAAGCCAGCGGCCGCTGCTCGCTGTGCAGATCGATGCGGCCATTAACTCGGGCAACAGCGGCGGCCCCGTGTTTCGGGACGGCCAGCTGATCGGCATCGCGTTTCAGTCGCTCGAAGAAGCCGAGAACATTTCGTATGCGATCGCGACGCCAATCGTTCGACATTTTCTGGTCGATGTAGAGAACGGCATCTATGACGGGTTTCCCGGGCTCGGCTTGACGTGGCAGCGGCTGGAGTCGGCGGCGCATCGCGCTGCGTTGTCGGTTCCCGCGGACGCGGGCGGCATCTTGGTGACGCGGACGGTGTTCGAGGGATCCGTGTGGGGGCAAATCGAGCGCGGTGACGTCATCGTCGAGGTTGATGGGGTGGCGGTCGCGTCCGACGGCAGCGTGCCGCTCCAGAACGGCGAGCTGGTCGATTTCAGCTATGTCGTGAGCAGGCGCCACGTTGGCGATGCGATCGATCTCGTTGTGCTGCGCAACGGAGCGCGCAAGACGTTTCCGATCACGTTGCAGTCACCGGCCTATCTCGTTCCCGAGGACCGCTACGACGTGAAGCCCACCTACTTCGTGTTTGGCGGCGTCGTGTTCGCTCCGCTCACTCGCGACTATCTGAAGAGCTGGGGTCGCAACTGGCCGCGCACAGCGCCTAGCGAATTGCTCCACATTTATCATGCTGGTATTCGGACGGCCGAGCGCGTCGACGTCGTTCTGCTTCAGAAGGTTTTGGCGGACAAGGTAAACCAGGGCTACCACGATCTCGACAATGTCGTGGTCACGCGGGTAAATGGCGAACCCATCCGCGGGATGCGCGATATGGTTGCTCGCGTGGACGCAGCCAAGACGCCGCACGTGACGTTCGAGGGTAGTGACGGCACCGTGGTTGTGATCGACCGTGAGGAGGCGCGGGCGACCGAGGCGGACATACTCGAGCGCTTTGGGGTTCACCACGATCGGTCAGCCGACCTAGTAGCGAGCTCGTAGTGCTCGAGATAGAGCTGCCGGCGCGGCTGCAGAAGCGCCTCAGCGGGGGGCACCCTTGGGTCTATCGCGACCAGATCAGCGGGCGGGTGCGGGCGCGTACCGGGGACTGGGTGCGAGTACGGGCTGGGCGGTTTCAAGCGGTGGGACTGTGGGATGCTGACTCCGCGATCGGCGTGCGGATATTCTGGCGCAGCGGTGAACCCGCAGCCGCGCGCATCGAGGCGCGAGTACGGCAGGCGCTAGCCGCGCGCGCGACGCTGCGTTCCGCCGAGACGACCGCGTATCGCTTGTTGTTCGGGGAGGGCGATGGCATTCCGGGTGTGGTCGTGGACGTCTACGGCAGCGTCGCGGTGATGATGACGTACGCCGCGTGCTGCGAGACGGTGGTGCCGTGGGTGGCGGATGCCATCGAGGGGCTCGGCATCGTCGACTGTCTAGTCAGGCGCAGCGCCGACAAGAACCTGAGCGCGCTGTTTGGCCGATTGGACGCGCCGCGCTTCGAGGTCGTCGAGTGCGGTGTCAGATTCCACGTCGATCTGGCTTCGGGGCAGAAGTCGGGACTCTTTTTGGACCATCGCGAGAACCGCGCGGCCCTCGAACCGCTGTGTGATGGTCGGTCTGTGCTCAACTTGTATGCGTATACGGGCGCGTTCTCGCTGTACGCCGCTCGCGGGGGCGCGAGGTCGGTCGTGTCCGTCGATAGCGCGAAGCCGGCCTGCGTCGCGGCGGAGCAGAACTTCGAGCTGAACGGCTTCGAAACCGCGCACGAGGTCGTCGCCGAGGATGTGACCCGATACGTCGAGCGCGCCCAGTCACGCGGCGAGCAGTTCGACGTGGTGATCTGCGACCCACCGAGCTTTGCCAAGCACAAGGGCCACGTGGAGCGGGCGGTCAATGCCTACCTGAAACTGAACACAGCGGCCCTGAGGCTCGTGCGCGATGGTGGGGTGTATGCGGCGGCGAGCTGTACGTCGCAGGTCGCGCCGGAGGTGTTTCGCGATGTGATCGCCCGATCGGCGTATCATGCCAAGCGCGACTTCGCGGTGATTCGCGAGGCCGGTCATGCGGTGGACCATCCGGTGCGGTTAGGGCATCCGGAGGGGCGGTACCTCAAGTTCATCCTTGGGCACGTGAGTCGCTGGGAGTGAGTCAAGGGGCACACGGCGCCGCTGGCAACTCGCACGTTGGGAGGGACGTACGGACTCAGCGGCGCCGCTTGGGTGGTGCCTGTGATGTGCCGTCTCAGACGGCGCCGTTAGTTTACTCTTGCGTACACCTCCGTTCGCTCGCCCGCGCTGTGTTCGAAGCGCGCGAGTAGGGTTCGTTTGCCGTCGCGAAGCGTCGAATGGGCGTCGAGATCAAACGACGACTTGCCGTTTCGGTTGAGCTTGATCCGTAGCTTGGTGGAGTTGTTTGAGCGCTTGAGGTGACTCACCCCCAGGCGATAATGTTGCTTGTTTGCTTCGAATGAAAGGTTGCCGTGTTGATATTCAGCTACGGCAACGGAAATGTTTTGGGTGCTGACCGACTTGTGCTTGCCGGTCGAGCCGCTGTGAACGGTGCGAACCTCCAGGGTAACGAGCTGCCGTTTGGCAGCCTGTTTCGATTGAGTGGGCTGAGCGCTCGCGACTCCCGGCGCCGACACTGCGGTGGTGAGGGCGCTTGCTGTGATGATGGTTAGAGCGGCAGCGAGGCGCCGCGGAGTCGAGCGAATGGTCACGTGGTGGTCTCCTTTCGTTGGGGCGGGGTACCGCCGTTGATGCCCTCCTAGGTGCAATCGGTGTGCCACCCTTCGGACAGCGGTTTTCGACGCGATTAGATCGCTACTGCGAGTGAACTCTGCCAGATTGGCGTGCCGCTTCGCGCGCGGCTGCCGCACTGGCAGCCCGTTTGAAAACGGTGCAGCTGAGTCGGCCTGCGCTGCGCGCCCCGGCCCGGAATCCCACAGATTCAGCCGCCGATGGCGATTGTCAGTCTGACCCTGTCGGTCTTGCGGATTAAAACGTGTAGCGCAGCGTCACGTTGCCGAGCCAAGCCAGCGCGGTTTCGCTCGACCGCTGTCGTCCGAGGAGTTCGTTGTAGTTGCGGACGCCGCCATGGGCAGCGAGGGCGAAGTGAGAACTCACTTGGTACCACTCGAGACCGAGCTGTCCCCCGAAGTACGGGTTGACGTCGGTGGAGTCTCGGTACCCGTAGACCACCAGCACATCGTTGGTCACGGTGCCGGCGCCGATCGTTCCCTGGAGCGAGATGCCGAACCGATCGGCAGGACGGACGGTGAAGCGTACTCCTCCGCCGGCCGAGATCAGCGAGAACCCGCGCGGCTCAGGCGGCGGATTGGTGAACGCGGTGCTGCCGATCGACAGGTCACCCTCGACCAGCACCATGGCGAAGTCGAAGATCTCGTAGCCGAGCTGCAGGTGAAACCAGGGCATCGTCGGCGTGACGTTCTTGAGCGCTCCGAGGTGTCCCATGGCGCCGACGGCCGACTCGAGGACCAGGCCCCGTCGTCCCGGAGGCGGCGGTGGTGCCTCTGCGAGATCGACCTCGTCTTCGTCGCGGCTCCCCATGTTCGACTCGCTGTCGAGCCACTTCTCGACGCGTAGGCGTTCGATTTCGGGATCCTCGGCGGCACGGGCAGCGCGAGGATTCGCAAAAGACACAGCTGCTCCCGCCAGGGCGAGTGCTGTGAGCTGCCACGCGCGACGAACCACGATCGGGACGGTACCGCGCCTGCGCTCAGATTTCACCTGGGACGACCCGGTGCCGGCGAGACCCTCGAATTGCGGCAGTTTGCTATGAAACTGGCCCTATTCCGTTCGGACCGAGCAGCTCGCTCGGCGTTCTCGGTTGGAGATCGAGCAACCGACGGCTGCGGCGCTGCACTCGCTGACCTCGGTCTCGAAGCTGTAGCAATCTCGACTTCCGCACTCGCAGCGGCCGCTCGACACGCAGCAGCGCCCGGCGCTACACCGGCTGAGCGGCCCGGATGTGTTGACCGAGCACTCGCAGCCGTCGCTCGTTTGTCGACACCGGAGCTGGTCGCAGCGGCAGTCGAGGCCGGATCCGGGCCAGCCGAGATCGGCACAGCACACCGCGTCCTGGAACGACTGGTTGTCGCAAACCACATTGTTCGGCGTGTCGTCGCCGTCGCAGGAACACGAATCGTCGCGCGTCGTGCAGCCGGTCAACGGCTCACCGCTGGGACAGGCGCGGGCGCAGGTGGAAGCCAAGCCCGCGCCGACCGCGGCGCCCAGCGGGTCGCCCACCGGATCGATGAACGCGGATATCTCGCCGCAGGCAGGGCCCCCGCCGGCGGTCGTGCATTGCTCGAGTCGGCGCAGCGTGCCGCTGCAGCTGTCACTACCGCAACACGCGTTGATAACGTTTGCGCAGTTCTCCCGCGCGCAGGCGGCGCACTGGGTTTTCGTCGGGCCGGCGACGTCGCATACGCTGCTGAACTCTTCGGCTTCTTCGACGAAGAAAATGCAGCCGCCGAGCGTAGCGCAGCCTAACAGCGTGATGATGCCGCGCCATCCCATGGGCGATAGCCTAGTCACGGGCGGTAACCTAGCGGACCGACGAGTCGCGTCAAAACGTACCTATGAAGCCCGTGGGGGTCAGCGCGACGAACCCGGAGGTCGCCGGGCGGCGCTCGGTCAGTTGGATCTCCGTACCCGTCAGGTTGTCCGCTGGCTTTTGCGTGCCGAGCGAGTCGAATTGCACGGTCGAACCGGGGGTGAAGGTCGGGCGGTCGACGATCAGCGCGATGAGTCCGAGAGCTAGCGCGGCGGTGGACAGCGCGAGGGTGGTCTCCGGGGCGTTGCCCAGATCCGTGCCGTCCGCCGAGTTGACGAGCGCGAGGATCCCTCCGGTGACGATGCCCGTGACCCCGAGCGGCGCCAAGATGGTGCCGATCACGTGAAGCGCGCCCGCGGGCTGATGCTCGAACAGGTGGTGCCGCAACACCGTCGGGGCCTGGCCTACGTCCAGCGGGACGATCTGGTGGCGACCCGAGCCGTCGTTGCTGCGGATCTGCAGCTCGTACGAGCCCGGCCGGAGGGCGGCGCTGCACGGCGTGTGACTGCACAACCGGCGGGTTTCGATCAGGCCTCCGGACCAGTGTTGCACCTTGCTGATCACCAGCTCGACGCTCGCGTCGTCGCCGTCGGCGTCGATCACGACCTGGGTCTGGCCAGGTGGCGGCGAGACCGCGTTAGCGATCTGCGGCATCTCCAGCGCGGGCTTCTCCGCGGGAGGAAGTGTCTTTGTCCCGCACGCGCTGGTGCATGACAGCAGCGCGAGGCCGGTGATCCAGTATGAAACTCGAGTCATGGGCCCTAGAGCCGCGCTGGAGAAGCGGGTCGCACGAGAATCGCCCGAAAGATTAGAAATTGCCGGTGACATGGACGCCCCGGGGGCCCAGCGACAGCTGAGTGCGGCGCGCCGGGCGTTTACCGGGCAGCAGCAGTCCGATCGTGAGGAGCGTAGCCGCCGTCGCCGCCAGGCCGGTGCTCCACCACGCCAGGCCCCGGGCGCGGTCCTGTTCGTCGCTGGCCTGGGCGCCGAGCGACCCGTTCGCGCAAAAGCCCCGCTCCGTAATGCAGCCGGCGTCGGCGCGCAGGTCGGCGGCATTCTCGTCGGCGCTCAGCGCCATCACGCCGAGGATCGCCGAACCGACGACCGAGGCAGCGCCGATTCCGAGCAGCGTCAGGCTCGTCGTGCTGAACTCCCGAGCCGGCGCTGGTCCGCCGTCGGCGGCGGGCGCGTCGTGGACGCACCATCGGCCGAAGCGCGTCGTTCCTGTTGCGCAGCCAGCGGCGGTGGGGCGGGGTGGCGCTGGTTTGACGACCGGCGGCTTGGAGATGCGGGCCGCTGCTTCGAGCTCCGGAACGCCGATCGTGAGATGAGCGGCCGACTCGGCGATCGTGAAACGTTTCGACCAGGTGACGAAGCCTTTGGCTTGCGCTGTGACCGTGTGCTGACCGGGATCCACGAGCTGCTTGGCGCCGTAGGCGTCCGCCGAGATGACCGCGCCGTCGAGCTTGATGATCGGAGATTGTGCTGGTGCAGCGACGACGACGC
>JAUIKB010001057.1 GCA_030430975.1 Polyangia bacterium | reverse complement strand
CCGCCTGAAGTTGCTCGTCATGCTCCAAGAACGGGGCGGCTTGACCCGCAAGCTTTGCGCGAAGGTTCACAATTCAGGTCCTTGGCCCCCAAAACGGTCCGGCTCTGCAGCTCAGCTGGTCTGACGCTATCTCTCCATCAGACTCCGACCAAGTGATCTATGTCATAGAAATCGGCAAATCCCGCCCAGCCCCGGACGCTTCATTCGAGGAGACCGTCCTGAGATACCTCACCGAACGCCATCCCGGCAAGGAAATTGCGCGTGTCGAGCGCAGTCTGCGGCTCACGCGCCGTCTGGGGTTTCGAGGATGACGGTGAGTTGAGCGGCGTCCAGGGCGACCAGCCAGTGCGGGCGGGCATGCCCCGGCCAGAGACGGCATCGGCTAACCGCCGTCGTGGTGTTCTTTCACGAACTGTCGGATGCAGGCGTTCACCTCGTCAGGGGCCTCGACCGGCAAGGCGTGAGTGGCCTCGGGCCACAGTTGATAACGCCAACCAGGGACTACTCGTTCTATTCGCCGAATGCCCTTATCCGAATCGTGAACAGTCTTGCCGACTTGGCCGCTGTTGACCGACTGTCGGACCCTGCTTACCGTGGGCTCGTTAGTGCGGCGTCCCAACGACTGGGGGATCTCTTGGGATTGGCTGACGGTGGATTCAAGAATACGGCCGCACGGCAGCACTATCTCACCGCCTATGCCGAGGTACGTGCGCTGAGTCCGCGCCCCGACATCGTGCACGACGTTGAGACCGAGTTCGGGACCGTTCGGGTGTATCAACATGGCCCCAGCACCGGTGAACCAGTCGTGTTGGTTCATGGGTTTTTTCTGACCTCGGCGATGTGGTGGGAGCAAGTCTCCGGATTGGCCAGCGATTTCACCGTCTACGCGATCGACATGCTGGGCCAGCCGGGGGCAAGCACTCAGACGAAAAAGATGTCCACCCCGGCAGATGCTGCACGCTGTATCACAGCCGTACTGGAGAAGTTGGACCTAAGCGATGTGCATCTTGTGGGGCACTCCTACGGAGGGTGGCTAGCCACTCATATGGCCGCCGCAACACCACATCGGTTGGCGACCCTGACATTGGTCGACCCGGCCCACACCGTGGCCCGCCTCTTCGCGCGGTTCTGGCGAACCCTTGCACTTCTGCTGTTGCGTCCGCGCTCGGCCCGAGCACAACGCGCTGCAGCGTGGGTCCTCGGTGACCCACCAGCCGACAGCCCCGTCGATGCGCTCAACAGCCTCTTTGTAGCTGGATTCGCGTCCTTCGCGCCACCGTTGAACACACCGCCGTTACGGTTCGCCAGTAACCGCCTGCTGCGATCCGTGGACCTTCCTGTTCAAGTTCTATTGGCGGGCAACACTATCCACAGCTCGGTTAGAGCGATTCGACGGCTCGCGTCGGTGGTCCCCACGTGGCGACGCCACTTGTTGCCGGACGCCTCGCACGCGCTGTTCGCCGAGTATCCCGGCGAAGTCAACGGTTTCATTCGGCAATTTGCGGTCGCGCATCGTCGCGGCACCTCGTAGTCGAGGCCCGGCGCAGCCGCGTTATATCCACCAGGCGCTCGCCACGCCCCCGGCACCAGGAGGTCCGAGACAGAATCGGAGCCGTCCAACTTCTCTACAAACGAGACACCTTGTTGTCCTTCGGCACGCAGACGAGCATCTGGTTGCCGCCGGCTTGGAATTCGTAGTCGACGTCGATGACGCGGCTGGTGATGCCGACAGCGCGGAGTACGTGTAGTAGCTCGTCGAGGTCGTAGGCGAGCGATCCCATCGCCACCAACGGGAAGATGCGCACTTCGACGCGAGCCAGACGCACGAGTTCAGCGATGGCGTCGCGATGGAACTGTGGCGTGAGCCGATCGGCGTAGCTAAACAGCAGATGCGAGCTGAGAACCAGGTCAAACGCCCCGGCGGGGAACGGCAGGTCTGGGAGTTGTGCCGCGATGTAGTGACCGGGGTTGTCCTCATAGTCGCGGACGAAGCGCTGCCCGGCCTGGCTGCGGGAGCGGTGGTGTTGATCGGCATCGGCGAAGAAGGTCCACCGGTATTGCTCTGGATGGGCGCGCACGTAGGCGTTGCCGCGGTCGGTTTCAGCTTGAGCCAAGCCAGCCAGCTCGACGGTGGTCAGGCCGCGCCCGTAGAGGGGATCAACAGAGCGAGCGTTCCCGCCAGCAGCGTTGATTTCCGCGGTCGCACTCGACGCTCCTCCAGGACAATCCAGAATCACAGCCCGAAGGTCGGTGTCGGAGAGCGCGAACATCGCCCGGTACTCGGCCAGGCTGCGTGAGCTGACCAACACCTCGCCGATCCCGCTGTCGGGGATCGGTTGAGGCGACGACATAGCGCGGTTTGCATGGGAGGGGTGGCTCATTGGGGGTTCCTTGCTAGCGAGACGCACGCCTGGCGGCATTCGGCGTCCTGTTCGGCCTGCCGGAAGCCGAGGGGATCGTGGGCGATCTGGGCGGCAGCAGTCTCGAAC
>JAUIKB010001056.1 GCA_030430975.1 Polyangia bacterium | reverse complement strand
CAGATCGGCTTGTGCTTGGTCGCGCGCCAGTCGCGCCATTTCCTTGTAGACCTCGACCGCCTTGGTCTCTTGTCCGATGGCGGTGAATGCGCGAGCGAGCAGGCTGAGCGTCTCGAGGTTCTTTGGATCGGCTTGGAAGCAGAGCTGCAGCTTGGCCAGCGCCTGCATGCCGTCTTGAGCACCACCACGCTCCAGATACAACTCAGCGGCCACTCGCGCGTACTGCGGCTCCGCCTTGAAGTGGAGGATGCGTTCGATCACCTTCAGTGCGTCGTCGCGACGTCGCAGCTGAAGCAGCAGCTGTGCCGCCGTCCAGAACGATGCGATGGCATCGTTGACGTCCTGCACTCGACAGCAAGCTTCTGCTAGCCGCAGGTGCGGCAGTGGATTCGTAGCGTCGAGTTCCACCATCTTGCGGAACACTGCGATCGCGTCTCGATCGCGGCCGCCGCGCTGGAGTCGGGTTGCGACCTCGTCGTACGCTTGAAGCGCGTCGCTCGTGAGGCCGAGCTGAGCGTAGATTTCGGCCAGGCGCGGCACGATGTGCCCGTACCGATCGGCCAGCTGGGGTACGTGCTGTTCGATCAGTTCCCGGATCTGTTTGTAGACCGCGATCGCCTTGAGCGCGAAGCCTTGGTTTGCGTAGTACTGACCGACTCGATCGTAGGTGGCGATCGCTTCCGGGAACGCCCCCATCCGCGCCTGCAAGTCACCGACCTTCAGCAGTGTCCGAGCGTCGTTCGGATCCTGCTGGACGATCTTTTGGTACTCTTCGATCGCTCGGTCGTACTTCTTTTTGTCGACGTACTTCTGAGCGACTTGGAGTGTTTTCTCGCGGTCTGTAGCCACGTTTGACCGACTACTGCTCCATGGTGCACACGGGACTGTTCTGGGGTACCCACCGGTAGCATACCGCTCCCAGTCCGGCGTCGCGCGCACAACCGCCGGAGTAAGTGCAAATCGTAAGGCAGCGGCCGCATAGCGATCAACGCTGGTCTTGGTTCAATAAGACACCAAGGCGCCCGCGTCGAGGAAAGCGTTCCGCTGTGACTAGAACGGCTTGAGCACCGCCAGGCCGACGACGCCAACGCTGAGACCAGCGATGACCAGCGCCAATGTCTTGGTCGGTCCCGGCGCGACCTCCTGTCCCGCGGCTTGTCGCTTGATTCGGGCGCCGATCACGTGATGAATCGCCACGATTCCCAGGGCGAGCAGGAGTTTGGCGTGCATGAACTTCGTCGACTTGAAGTAGTACCCCGTCGAAAGCATCAGTCGGATGCCTCCGGCGAGAAACGCGACTCCAAACCCGGGTGCTGCAATCCGTCGATAGACACCTAGCGCTAGTTTTCCCGCGGTTTTTGCGTCCGCAGTCGAATCCACGGCAACCTGAGCCGCCGCCAAGATCCCGCCTATCCAGGCGAGATCAGCCAGAACGTGAACGACGACTAGCGCAGACTCCAAGTTTGCCATCGCGAGGTGTGTAGCGCTCCGCTGCAGGATTAGGGCAATAAAACGCATTGGCTGCCCACGGATTCCGACCCTTGCGCCAGCCGGCGACCGACAGCATGGTCCACCGATGACAGGCAGCGTTTCGTATCAAGCTCCGTTCCGCCCCGGGGGCCCGGCAGGCATCGACACCGAGATCTGCCGAAAACTCCTGACCGTCGCGTTGGAGCATGGTGGCGACTACGCCGACCTCTTCTTTGAGTACCGGGCAGGCGGTGCCATCGCGTTCGAGGAGGGCATCACGCGCAGCGCGTCGCGTGGTGTGTCGATGGGGGTTGGCGTTCGAGTCCAGCGCGGGGACGCGACGGGGTACGCCCACGTAGAGGACCTGACTTTCGAGTCGATGAAGCGGGCGGCCGAGACCGCAGCGCGAATCGCTCAGTCGGGAGCGACGCCCGGTCCGACCAAACTCGAGCCGATGGTGCTTCCGCACCGATACGATCTGGACTCGCCCAGTATCGACGCCGCCGGTCTCACTAAGCGTGCATTGCTCGAACGCGCTTCCAAGGCCGCGATGGGCTTCGATGGCCGCGTTCTCAAAGCATCAGCGAGTTTCGTTGAAGAAGTGCGCGAAGTGTTGATCGCGACAAGTGACGGACGCATCGCCCACGACATCCAACCGCTGCTTCGATTTGGTGTATCGGTGATCGTCCAAGACGGTGACAAGCGGGAGTCCGGCCGCAGCGGCGGAGGCGGTCGCATGACGCTCGCCTACTTTGATGATAGGTCGCCCGAATGGCACGCCGAGGCAGCGGCGAAGCAAGCCATTACCTTGCTCGACGCGGTGCCCGCACCGGCAGGGCAGATGCCGGTCGTGCTCGCTCCTGGTGACAGTGGGATTCTGCTACACGAGGCTGTTGGACACGGGCTTGAGGCCGACTTTAACCGCAAGGGAACCAGCAACTATACTGGGCAGGTGGGCAACGGTGTTGCTAGCGAGCTCTGCACTGTGGTCGACGACCCAAGCTTTGTTCAGGGGCGCGG
>JAUIKB010001055.1 GCA_030430975.1 Polyangia bacterium | reverse complement strand
CTGCCCAACTGCTCGCGCAGAGCGTACCGCACGCCCAGACGCTGGTGACCGAAGCCGAGAAAAACGAACCTGACCCGCGTACCATCTACTTCGTCACGTGGGGTCGCCGCGACGGTGACGCGATGAACTGCGGCAGCTCTCCACAGGTCTGCACGTTTGAAGGGCACACCGATGCGCTCCTGGCCGGATACACGCTGTACCGCGACACGACCGGCGGCGAACTAGCCCCAGTCGGCGCAGCGTGGGCAGCCGTTTACGCCGATCCCAACGCTCCATTTCCGGCAGCCGATCTATGGTCAGGCGACGGCAGCCACCCCTCCCTGCGCGGTTCGTACCTTGCGGCCGCCGTCATGTACGCCACTATCTACAACGACACTCCGCTCGGCCTGACGTTCACGGCGGGGTTGCCGCAGAACGAAGCAGCTTACCTGCAGATTATGGCCGCTGTAGCTATCGAGTCCACTTCCAACTGAGCGTCGCATTCGCTCCCGCCATGACTCAACGCATCGATTACTTCTACAGCGATCCCCACTTCGGTCACGGTCCGGTGATCGGCTACTGCAATCGGCCGTTCGACGACGTCGACCACATGAATCGCGAGATGATCGCGCGCTACAACAGCCGAGTAGGCAGCAGCGACGTCGTCCTGTGGCTAGGTGACTGTTTTCTGTGTCCGAAAGCGGCAGCGCTGGAAGTCATGAGCCAACTCAACGGCAGGAAATTGCTTGTGTTGGGCAACCACGACGGGAGCGCCTCTCGAATGACGTCGTTCGGATTCATGGCGGTTGCCCAGCAAATGAAACTCGAGATAGCCGGACGTCGCGCTACGGCGTGCCACTACCCGTATTCGGGCACAGGCGACGGACGCGGCGAAAAGCTCGGCGAACGGTTCGAGGAGCTCCGACCGGCACGCGTGAAGGGCGAAGTGCTGCTGCACGGACACACCCATGAGCGAAAGCGTCGCCGTGAGAACATGATCCACTGCGGCGTGGATGCGTGGGATTATGCCCCCGCTTCTCACAAGGAAATCAGCGACGAAATCGACAAGATCTTCACCTAGCGCTCAGCCGCCATGCGCGTGCCACCACCACTACGTCGCAAGCTCCCCGACCCGCCGCGATAGAATGTCGCTCAGCGCCATGATCGTCGCTTGCGGATTCACGCCGGACGGACTTGGAAAGATACTCGCGTCCATCGCGTACAGCCCACGCACTCCCCGCACCCGACCGTGCTCGTCAACGCTCGTGGCGTCGATGCTGCGACCGATGGGACAGGTGCCGAAGGTGTGATTGCAGGTCATCTGCAGATGCTTCGCTTTTAGCTTGTCGCTCAACAGACTAGCCGTGTCTCTGGGTGTGCGCATTTCGTCCACAACTCCCGGAATGCCGGTGTGAACGAACTCGGCGCCGACCTTGAGCATCGCGTCGGCTCCCAACTTGATGCCGCGGTAGGCGTTCTTCGCTTCGTGCTCCGGGATCCACATCTTCATGTTGGGCATCCCGTTGCGCCGGGCCTTCACCCGTCCGCGCACATCCGCGCGATAGACGACCGCCAGAACCGTGGCGCGGCGCACTTCGCCCAGACGGTCCATGAACGTTTGGCCGACGCCGCCCCAGCGCGTCATGAGCATGGATGGCGACGCCCAAAGCCCCTCGTACTTCATGCCGCGGATCTCATCGCTCATGGCGCCCCACCCTTGAGTTGCACCCACCCACGGCTCGACGGGCTGCTCCATAATCGCCACGATCCCGCCGCCGATGTGCGCATAGAACGTCGCGCCAACCGTGCCTTTCGCGGTGATACCGCTCATTTGCAAGATCACCGGCGTGTGCAGCGACCCGGCCGCCATGATCACGATCGGTGCGCGCACCTTGAACTTGCCGAGCTTTTCGCCACGAAGATCGACGACGCTGCCGGACACGCCAACCGCCCGATCGCCCTCCGTGTCGATCCTTTCGACGTGGCTGGCGGTGTAGATCTCGGCCCCGTGGCGCTGGGCTTCTGGCAGATAGGATCGATCCATCGACTGCTTCGCGCCCTCGGCGCAACCGGTGAGGCAATCCGAACAACCGGCGCAGTTCTTGACGGCACGAGGCAGCGGGCCACCGGGCATGCCCACGGCGTTTAGCGCCTCCTTAACCAGCAGATTGCGCCGACCCATCACCGTCATCGGTGTGGGCGCGACGCTGCACTGGCTGAAAACACGGTCGTACGCGCGCTCAAACTCATCGCTGTGGAAGAGTCCGAGCCCTGTCTGCTCTTTCCAGATATCGCGCACCCATGACGGCAGCTTCAGCATGATCGCGCTGTTGACGACCGTGCCGCCGCCGACACACCGAGCGTGCATTGTTGGGCTCTGAGTAGTTCCGGCCAAGAGGCGGAGCCCACCTTCCCAAAAGTACTTCGCGAGAAAGCGCGGCGCATTGCGGGTCATGTCGCTTTTGTCGACCAGCGGTCCCGCCTCGACCACGACCACTCGCATTCCGGCCTTCGCTAGGTT
>JAUIKB010001054.1 GCA_030430975.1 Polyangia bacterium | reverse complement strand
CGGTTCCCGAGGCGCGCTCCTCTTCGGAATTCACCACGGTCATGATGCGGACAGACGCCCCACGCCAGCGGTCGTGAGCCGTAATGAGGAAAGCGAGCAGAAGCATCAGGCCACCGTTGCCCTGTAGCCCGCCCCACCAAATATGAATCTGCCGGTATAGACCGAACTTGTAGTCCTGGCGAAAGTTGACCAACAAGAGCGAGCGATCGAGCTTGGTGAGGTCGAGAAGCATTTCGGCGTAGTGCGGCCGCTTCTCTGGGTTTTTCGGCCAGCCGAGGATCACCGTGTTGGCTTCGAACTTCCCAACCCCGTACGACTGCGCAACGTTGACGACTCCGCGGTAGATGTTCTCAACAATATCGACGCGAAAAAAGACGTTGGGATAGTCGGCCGCGACCTGCGTGTCGATTCGTTCGAGCAGCTCGCGGCGCGTGTCAGCGTGCTCGTCGACGCTGCCACGGAGGAGGTGAAAATACGTCACGACGCCGCGGTCTTGAACGATCGTGCTGCCGAGCTCTAACAGGTGCGGGCGCTCCTCGACCCCGCCGCCCATGATGACCAGGTTGGGACGCCAGTTGAGAGGATGGAACGCTGCGTTGCGCAGCTTATGCAGCGCCGTGCGAACCAGGGCGGACCAGATTCCGTGGCGGGCGTCACCGTACGTCGTGCCTAGCGCGCGTCGCTGAGTGAAGGCATAGATGGCGCCCGAGAACATCAGCGCGACCACCATAGCGACGAGGTCGATGACGCTCATCACGTAGAAACAGGCGAGCGCTCCGGCCAAACTTACCCACGAAGGAATGCGGAAGTCTGGCCGAAAACTCGGGCTCGCTGCCCATCGCTCGAGCCCGCACGCCAGGTTCGTGAGGCCGTACGTCGCGAGAAAGAACATCGTCAAGATGTTGGCGATCGCGTTGAGATTGCCGAGCAGAATGCCACCGGCCGCTAGCAGGAACGTAAACGCGATGCCGACCCGAGGCTCGTTGTGCGGCCCAGAGCCGCGGCCCATGAACCTAGGCGCCAAGCCGTCCTGTGCGAGTGCTTGAAGCGTGCGTGGCGCTGTTAGCAAACTCCCCACCGCGCTCGATATCGTGGCGCCCCAAACGCCCAGGTAGATCAGCGACTTGAAGCGAGCGATCTTCCACACGATACCGTCGTCGGTCTGCAAGGCGGCGGTATTGGCGTTATACGCCAGCCAGATCGGGAACACGCTGTAGACAACTAGGCCAGCGGTGATCGCCCACAGCGTCCCACGAGGCAGTGAACGACGAGGGTCCTTGAGGTCCCCTGACATTCCCACGCCGGCCATGATTCCGGTTACCGCTGGGAAAAATACAGCAAAGACGGTGCCAAAGCTCTCGCCCGACTCTGGCGCGCCCCACACGATTGTTGAGGGAGCGTCCGGTGACGTTCCAGCAAAGAATGAGACGATCGACAGTCCGATGAGTCCTAGGACGACGTACTGCGCCTTGATCGCCAGGTCCGCGCTCTTCAACGAAATGGCCGTCAAAAGCAGGCATACGCCCAGCGATACAGCCTTAGCTGGAAGAGACGGAAACAGCTGCGCGAGGGACTCCGTGAAGCCGACGACGTAGAAGCTGACGCTAAGCGCCTGGCCCAAAAACAGCGGAATACCGATCGCCGCGCCGGCAGGGGCGCCCAACGAGCGGCTGATCATGTAGTAGGCGCCGCCTGCGCCGACGGTGCGATTGGTGGCGATCGACGCGACTGAGAGGCCCGTCGAGAAGCTGATCATGTGCGACACGAAGACGATCAGCAGCGCCCCGAGCAGCCCAGCATTGCCCACGACCCAGCCGAACCGCAGGTACATGACGACGCCCAGAATCGTCAGCAGGCTGGGCGTGAAGACGCCGCCGAAGGTGCCGAAGCGCTTTGCGGGCGCGCCGTCGGTGTTGGCGGTCTTGTTGGGCGCCGCGGGCGTTTCGACTTGCGCTGCGGGGGGCCGGTGCGTTTCGCGGGTCATATTGGGACGGGCGGCGCGGGGCGAATCACGCGGAGGTCTGCGCCTGATTCAGGCGAGACTAAAGCACATTTCCTCTGACACCGTTAATACCCGCGCCCGTACCAGCGCCTGGGACCCGGCTGTGGGCCTGCTATAGTGCCGAGATGGTCCATCGAATCGGCTGCGCGTTCGCGGCATTACTTGTGGTGGCGTGCGGCGGGTCCGACGCGAATGGGTTGTTCGGAGGCTCTAGTGGCTCCGCCGGTTCGTCAGGGACTGGGGGCTCATCCAGCGGTGGCGCGAGTTCCGGCGGGACCTCTGGCGGAGGTACGACCGCCGGGGGGACCTCTAGCGGCGGAACCAGTAGCGGTGTTGGCGGTACGTCAGCCGGCGGCACGGCTGCCGGCGGCACGGCGGCCGGTGGGACCAGCTCAGGCGGTTCCGGTGGTTCCAGCGCGGGCGGTTCCAACTCGGGCGGGTCTAGTTCGGGCGGTTCCAACTCGGGCGGGTCTAGTTCGGGCGGTTCCAACTCGGGCGGG
>JAUIKB010000041.1 GCA_030430975.1 Polyangia bacterium | reverse complement strand
CGAGCACGAAGAAGACGCCCAGGGCCACCATCGTCCCCGTCCAGGCGTAAAGAACGCCTGCTAGCAGCTCACTGGTCATCCACCGGCGCGTCGAGATTGACGGTGACGGTTCGCTCATCGGCGACACCCGGTAGTGCGGTGCCCTGCGTGTCGAGCAGTCTGGCCGCGACCCGGTAGTCTCCGCTCTGCAGACCGCCAAGTCGATACGCGCTTCGCGGGTCAACCGCCTCGGTTACGGGCCCACCGGGGCCGGTAACCGTTAGTTCGACACGGCTGACATTTGCCCGAGACTTTGCCAGCCAAGCTAGCCAGTCCACAAAGACCGACTTAGCAGCCAGCTCGCCGTTCACGGTCCCACGCGGCTGCAGCAGCCGCAACTGAGGCGTCGGCGCCTCCTGCGCGTCACGTCGACCGATGTGAAAGCGTACGGCTGCGAAGGGCGGGAGGCTAGAATCCGCGCGAGGCGCGTAGCTGACGCCATCGCTGTCGGTCAGCCAACTCGCGAGCTGATGCGGGCCACGCTCCAGTTCGGTGTCTGCATCCACGAGGCTGCTGAGCGCGATCAGCCGGGTGGGCGCGACGCTGCGTGGTCGATTGCGATCGAGCTGCAGCCAGACGAGCGTGTTCTTGGCTGCGCCCCGCAGCGTCAGACGGACGCGATAGCCGCTTGCCTTGCGAAGTGGAACCAACTGCTCGCTCACCGGGAAGCGGATTTCCAAACTCGCATCGCTTGTCGCCTTGGGTCGGGCGGTCAACGAAATCGTCGGCTTGGACGGTGTCGGGGCTGAGTTCGACGGCTGTGGCGTGACCGGGGCGCTGGCTGACGGCACAGCGGCAGTCGGCTGCGAATGCGCTGCTGGTGCCGCTGGCCGCACGTCGCCGCCGCCACAGCCGCAGGTCGACACACCGAGCAGAAGCCACTCCACCGGACGCCTGCGCAACCAGGACTTGTTTCCCCCACGGGCGAATCGGCTTGTGTGCTGAATCGACACGACGAAACCCTAACCGAATACGCATCGTGCTCCGTACTACCTTTTTGCCGGCTGACCGATCTGCTAACCCGGCGGTCATGAGCTACGTGGTCCTTGCCCGCAAGTGGCGACCGATGAGCTTCGATGATCTCATCGGGCAGGACCATGTTGCGCGTACGCTCGCCGGCGCCATCGAAGCCGGGAGGGTCGCTCACGCGTTTCTATTCACGGGCGTTCGCGGCGTCGGCAAGACCACCAGCGCACGGATTCTCGCGAAGGCGCTCAACTGCATGGGGACCCCGGACGCCCCGCGCGCGCCAGAAGCGGGGCCAACCGTTGAGCCGTGCCTGAAATGTCAGGCCTGCCTGGAGATCGCCGAAGGCACCGACCTAGACGTGCGTGAGATCGACGGCGCCAGCTACACCGGCATCGACGACGTGCGCAAGCTTCAGGACTCGCTTCCGTATCGGCCGGCGCGCGACCGCTACAAGATCGTCATAGTGGACGAGGTCCACATGCTCTCACAGCATGCGTGGAACGCGTTCCTGAAGACCCTCGAGGAACCGCCACCGCACGTGAAGTTCATCTTCGCCACGACGGAGGTTCACAAGGTTCCGGTGACGATCTTGAGCCGCGTTCAGCGGTTCGATTTCAAGCTCATCCCGACTCAGCTCATCGCGGATCGAATTCGCTTCGTGCTCGAACGAGAAGACATCCAATCGGATGCAGAGGCGATCTCGATCATCGCGCGCGAAGCCGCCGGCAGCATGCGCGACGCGATGAGCATTCTCGATCAGGTCATCTCGTGGGGCGGCTCGCAGCTCAGCGGCGAGGGCGTAGCCAGGGTGCTCGGCGTGGCCAACCGGCAGGTGCTTCACGACATCGCAGGCGCGCTGATCGATGGCGATGCCGCCCGCTGTCTGGGCGTCGTCCACAACCTGGCAAACCAGGGTTTCGATATCGGTCACGTGACTCGGGACCTGCTGGCGCTGCTGCGAGATCTAGTCGTCAGCAGCGTGTGCGACGATCCGTCAGCCCTCCTCGACTTGGCGGACGAGGAGCAACGGGACGTGATCGCCCTAGCCAAGCGCGGCGGCGCCGACGACCTGATGCGTCTGCACCACGCGTTCAGCGTGGCGTTCGATGACGTCGTGCGGGGCAGCAACCCCCGCGCAGCGCTGGAGATGCTCCTGGTACGACTCGCGCGCCGGCCCCCCATGATCCCGATCGACGACATCGTCGAACGCCTCAAGCTGCTGGAGCGGCGTATCGCGTCGGGCGGAGGCTCCGGCACGCCCAGCGGCGCCCCAAGCGGTAGCGGCCCGTCTCGTACACCCGGCGGCGGCGGGCCCCCGCGCCGCGCAAGCATGTCGGCGCCAGACGCGCCGCATTCAGCGCCGCCCCCTGGGACTCCGCGAGATCAAGAAGCGCTATCCGCGTCCGAGCCGCCTCCGACCGCGACCCAAAACGGGACCGTCAGCGAGCGGCCGAGTCGACCGGTTGCGACCCGTAACGACCGAGCGGCAGTACCGTCGCGCGCCCCGTCGCCCGCAGTAGCAACGGGCGCCGAGGAGGTGAAATCCCGCTCAACGTCCAAGCGGGCTCCCGATCCGCTGCTCGGCATCTGGCGGTCATTGCTCGAACACGTCGCGGCAAGCCGCCCTGAGATCGCTGCGATTCTCAATCATGCCGTCCCGGTGCGACTGGACGGAACCGAAATCGAGGTCAAATTTCAACGCGGAAGTGTTTTTACGGCACAGGCAACCTCGCAAGACACGACGATTGAACTCCTCGCTGCGGCGGAGAAACACTTCGGTCGTCGCCCACGACTATCGGTTCAGACGGACGTCGATACCGGGGATGCTCGAACCGTCTCGCAAGAGAATCAGGAGAAGCGTGCGGCCGATCGGCAGGCGGCGATCGACCGGGCAACCAATCATCCGGTGGTCGTGGATGCGATCGCTACGCTTGGAGCACGCATCAAGGAGGTCCGCCTCCAGCATGACTGATAGCGGAGCCTTTCGTTAATGCTGCCCGACCGCCTCCAGCGCCTCGTCCACCTACTCGCCCGGCTTCCAGGCGTGGGCGAAAAAACCGCCCTTCGGTATGCGATGCATTTGGCAACCGAGGACGGCCAGTTAGCAACTCAGCTCGGCGCTGACCTCCGCGACCTGGCGACCGGCATCGGCAAGTGCACGTGCTGTGGCAACATGGCCGAAATCCACCAGGACAGGGTGTTATGCGACGTCTGCTTGGACACCCGACGCGATGCGACGGTGATGTGTATCGTTGCCAAGGTTCAGGACCTGCTCGCGATCGAGAACAGCGGCGCGATGCGGGGTCGCTACTTCGTGCTCGGCCGGCTGCTGTCGCCGCTGGACGGAATCGGTCCTCAGCAGCTGCCTTTAGAAGCGCTGCTCGGCCGCATCGGGGCGGACGGCGTCCAGGAGCTGATCATCGCGACCCCGCCATCGGTGGACGGAGAAGCCACTGCGCTGCTGATAGCCCGAGAAGTCGAGTCGACGGGAGTTCGTGTGTCGCGCATCGCCAGTGGAGTGCCGCACGGCGGCGATCTCGAATACGCCGATCAGATCACGCTTGGACGTGCCATCGACGGACGGCGAAGCATCGACGTTGGCGATTCGTGATAAGGGGTCTCGTATGACACGCCAAATCATCGCGACGGACGCCGCACCGCAGGCGATCGGCCCGTACTCGCAAGCCGTTCGACACGGCGGGCTGGTGTACACCAGCGGCCAGATCGCGCTCGATCCTCAAACCGGCGTCATGCAGGCCGCCAGCCTCGAGGCCGAGACCCGCCAAACCCTCAGCAACCTGAGCGCCGTTCTGAAAGCGGCCGGGAGCTCGCTCGAACGGGTCATCAAGACGACTATCTATCTCGTCGACATGAACGACTTCGCAGAAGTGAACAATATCTACGCTAGCCATTTCTCTGGCGCTCCTCCGGCCCGAGCGACCGTCGCCGTCGCGGCGTTGCCAAAGGGCGCGCGAATTGAAATCGACGCCATCGCCGAGGCGGAGTAAACCCGCGCCCCAACAGTTAGGTTGTCATGAGCAAAACCAAAGCCACCTCCAACTTCGACAAGTCCTGGGTCACCGCAGGCGCAGAAGACGCGCTCCGCCGCCTTACCGAAGCGGGCGACCAAGCCCCACAGCTGGTGCAAGCTTGGGTCGACAACGGCAACGCCGCCGCGGTCGTCGAAGCCGCCGCGGCTGCAGAACGTGACTGTCGCAAAGCAGCACGACGCGGACTGAACGTCCTCAAGAGCCGAGGCGTAACCATTCCCAAGCGCGCGGCAAAACCCTCCTCGACCAAGTCAGAGCCGATCGTCGAAGCCTACATGCTCGCGCCAGACGCCGCGGGCACCGTGGCCTTGGTCATCACGAGTCACACCAAAGCGAGCAAGCACGACGCGTGTTTTGCCTTCGTTCGCGACGGCGTGGGGGTGCTAAAGGTCGAGACCGCGGAACTCTCTCAGTCGGGACTCAAAGACGCTTTCAAGCGCTTGATTCCTGGTGCGCCCTACCGTCCCGTCAAGGTGCCCGTGCCGTGGGTTCGAGCCCGGATCGCCAGCGCGCTTGCTGTGCACGACCAACGCGGCATGCCTAAACCGCTCGGCGTCGCTAGTGCTCAGCCGCTGCTCGAACCGACTCCTAGCGAAGCGCCGGCACATCCCTTCGACGACGAGGGCCTCGCGCTCGGCAACGAGGACGCGAACGAGCTGGCAAAGGACTCGGGGGAGATGCACAACTGGCCAGAGTTCCGCAGCTGGTTCCCCGTAAAACAGGCCGTAGACGAGATGCTGCTCAAAGTCGGAGAGACGCTCGATCCAAACGCGGAGCCGGACCAGACTGCGCTCCAGAAAACGCTCGAGGCAGAAGTCATCGCCGCGACCGATCGGTACTTTTCGCCCGAGCGACGCGAGGACCTCGTGCGCTGCATGAAGGACAGCGCGCTGAGCGTCCTGGGACGCGACGGCGAGCAGGCGGCGCTGCGGGTCGTGGCAACCATGCAGGCGATCGCCAGCCGTGGGCTGATCACCGACGCTCCTAGCGAGCTGCCGTTCCTGCGCGCGTTCTTCGACAAGGCCCTCGCGCTGCTGGCGGCACAGAGTGGCGGCTCACTGCGGATTCCGATCCGGCCCAAGCTGGAGGGCGAAGACCCCGAGGGCGACGCCATCAACGAAGCCTCCTTGGGAGAGGACAGCGCGGTTGATAGCTCCAAAGATGCCTACGCCTCGGGTGATGCGGGTGATGCGGCGACGCCGGACTCCGATAAAGGCGAGTAGAGCGCTCGACGCGCTTCCGAAAAAGGAAACGCCGACTCGGCAGATGCGAGTCGGCGTTGTTCCTTCAGCAGCGGGGTGGCTACTTGAATGTAACCGCGACGCCCTGCCCTGACTCGACCTGGTACAGCGCGCCACCGGCTGCTCCGCAGGTCAGGGTCTTGCTGTTCTCCGCGGCCGCTTCTTCCACGCACCCCGATGGCAAGCCTGAAAACGTGACCTCGCTGCCGGTGTCGGCGACAGCCTGAACGGCGAAGTTCCCGGTCTTTGGCATCGTGAGCAGGATGTCCGACAGCCCGCTGCTGCCGGTGATCTTACCGCCCTTGGCGGAGTCACTGACCGACTTGATGCGTACCTTGGTGTCGTCGAGGCCGTCGGCGGTGATCGTGACGTTGTCGCTCACGTCGTAGACCTCCGTGCCTTTGCAGCTGACAGTTGATGACGTGACGCTGCCACCCGCTGCCTTGATGGCGCAGTCGCCGGCCGCATCGATGTCGATCGCGGTGGCGGCGCCGAGGTAGTCGACGCTCACGTCCGCCCCACCGAAGCCGGCTCGCCCATTGATAACGAGCTTCCCATCGAACGTGGTGGGTACGTAGACGGTCAGCGCTGCGCCGTCGTTGCCGTCATCGTTCTGTGAGCTGACCTTGAGATTGCCGCCGCTCTCGCTCACGCCAACCGTCACGTCCTTGAGCTGCTTGACGATCACCGAATCTTCAGTGTCGTAAGCGCGATAGACGAACCGTTTGTACTCGACGCGCAGCGTATCTGAAGAGCCCTTTACCAGCGTGATGTCGCCGTTGTCGCTGTCGATGGTGATGTTGCCACCGGCTGTGTAGGCGATGCTCTCTTCACGCGCCTTCTCTTCGTTGAATCGCTTGAGCGACTTGAACTGCGTGCACGTGCCTTCCGAATCATCATTGGCCGCGGTGCTCGAACTCGCTCCCCCGTTTCCGCCTGCGCCGTCGGTTTCTTCGTCACAGTTGGACAACTCGCAACCCGTGGTCGTGACCAACCCGGCGCCTAGCGCCAGAACCGAAAACATCTGAAGAGCAAATTTCATAACAAGTACCTCTTTGGAGTCCTACGTGAGGAGAGCCTCGAGTCTTCCCAGCGCTCGAAGTCCAACTCTTTACTCACTGATAGAGCTATGCCTCAAGTCCGCACGACGTTAATCCCTGGGAGCCTATCCTATTGATTTTGCTACCATTTCTCTAAACGCAGTAAGCAACCGTCGGGTCACCGGGCCCACCGTCCCCAGCGCGACCGGAGCGTCGTCGATCGCTACCACGGGCAACAACTCGCGAATGGACGATGAGATGAACACCTCCTGCGCTGTGCGCAGCTCGTCCAACGCGGGGCTTCGAAACTCGACGGAGACGCCGAGCTGCTTGGCAAGCTGCAGGATGTTCGCCCGCGTGATCCCCTCGAGAATGCCCGCGTCTACCGGAGGCGTGACCAGCTGACCACCGATCACGCAAAACACGTTCGAGCTTGCCCCCTCGACCACGTATCCGTCGCCATCGACGACCAGCGCCTCTTCTGCACCGGCCCTCCGCGCCTCGCGGGTGGCGAGCAGGTTGACAAGGTAGTTACCTACCTTGGCGCCTTCAGCCGGTGTCGATTCGGTGGTGCGCGCCGTCCGGTGGGTGATCACTGCAACACCGTCCGTGTACTTCTGCGGCGCGAGCACCGTGAGCGGCGTCACCACCACCACTCTGAGCGGCTCGACCGCCAACCTCGGGTCGAGCCCCATCGGACCCGAACCGCGCGTAACCATGACGCGAACGTAACTTTCGGCGTTTCCTGCCGCCTTCAGGCCCTGCCGCACCTCGCTGGCCAGCACATCGAGCGACACAGGCAACTCGATGAAGACCCGTTCAGCGCTTCGCTTGAGACGCGTCAGATGCGCCGCGAGTTCAAACGGTTCGCCTTGGTACGTCCGAATCGTCTCAAACACGGAGTCGCCATATAGAAAGCCGCGATCGAACACGCTGACTTTCGCTTCGTCGGGCCTGCACACCACACCGTCGACGACGACACGGACGGTCACGAACTCACCTCGTGCTGCGCAGCGGCTCGGGCATCTTCAATCGCGGTCGTTAGGCCCTCCGCATCCGAGTCACGCAACGCTTTTCCGACGACCACCCACACGCGACTAAAAGGTAGTGGCAGCTCGAACCGATCCCAAGCGCGCAGTCGCACCAGCCGATCCGCGTAACATCCGATCGGTACCAGCTCGGCGCCCGCGGTGCGGGCCGCTTGGGCGGCACCGCTTTTTGCCCGACGCAGCGGGCCCCGCGGGCCGTCGGCGGCGAACACCGCATCGGCACCCGAGGACAACCACCGGATCAGCCGTCGCTGGGCGCTCGCGCCACCGCGACTGGACGAGCCTGCCGCCGACCGAATCCCAAAGCGACGCATCACCACCTGTTGAAGCCGCCCGTCACTGGACCGCGAGACCATCGCCATCAGCCTTCGCCGCTCAGGTAGCCGGAGGTGCCGCGCCGCCGCCAAAACAGCCAGCTGCTGACCGTGCCAAAACGCGAACACGGCGGGACCAGACGGCAGCCCCGCGCCGCTCAGACGCAACCGCAACGTGCGGATCCAGCATCCGGCCACGACGGCGATCAGCCATGCCAGCGCCCGCCGCGGCGCAGCCAGTCGGGCAGGACTCGCGTCGTCGACCACATCATCAACCGCATCGTCGACCACCCCCAGCGCGCTGGCGCTGGCGGTCACGGTTAGCCCTTGAGCTCCGCCAGCAGCTCCTTGGCGCGGTCCAGCGAGTCGTCCGTTTGCAACGCCCGCTCGAGCATCTGAATCGCCTTGGGCTTTTCGCCCATCCGACCGTGGACGTCGCCGAGATTCATGAAAACCTCGGCCTTCGTGATCGGCGCATCAGGGCCGAGTTTCTGCAGAAGCAACGCGCGGAACATCTGCTGAGCCTTCTTGAGGTCACCGGTTTCGAGCGACACCGCGCCGAGCTGCTTGAGCACGTTGACATTGCCGGGCTCGATTCGGAACGCTTTGTCCAGCTCGGACAGTGCCCGCTCGGTGTTGCCGTCGGCAAGGTACGCGGTCGCCAAGCGACGATGAATGTCACCTAGCTCCTTGGAGCGCTTGCCACCGTAGCTTTCGACGATGCGCTCCAAGACTTCGACCGCCTTACCGCCGTGCCCCGATGCGCTGTACGCATCGCACAGCTGCAAGAGGATCTCCCGGTCATCCGGGCGCAGCGCGCTTGCGCGCTCGAGCAGCTCAGCGGCGGCCGCCTGATCGTCTCGCTTGTCCGCATGGATGGCCGCCGCATCACGCAGCAACTGCACTCGGTCGTCCTCCGAATCGGCCAGCTCTGCATCACCGGCGGTCAGCTGGGCAAGCTCGGCCCAGTTTTCGGTGGCGCGATACAGCCCCGCCAGTCGATCGCGCAGCTCGCGGTGCTTGTCGTCGGCAGCCAGGCCGCGCTCGATCGCTCCTGCCGCCGCGACCTTGTCGTCGACCGCCTCGTATTCGTCGGCCAGTTCCATGGAGAGTTTCTGAGCGGCTTCACCCTCGCTCATCGCCAGGAGTCGGTCGAGCGTCTGGGCCGCTTCGGCATGCTGGCCCTCTGCACGATGCAGACGTGCCAGCGCCTCCAGCGCTCCGCGATGGTTCTCGTCTCGCTCGAGCACTAGGCGATACGTTTCGATGGCCCGAGCACGATTCTTAAGTCGCGAATCGTAGACCTCGCCCAGGCGGACCTGGAACGTGAGTTCCGCCTCGGTGTCACCCCGGGACTGGGCGCCCTCGATCTGCCGGTCGAGCAACTGCGCCAGATCCTCGTCGCGACCGGTCTGCTCGTACAGTTCGCTCAGCGCGACCACTGCTTCAGTCCGGCTAGGCTCTTCTTCGAGCACGGCGCCTAGCAGGTCGATCGCGGTATCCGGTGTCTCGAAGTGCTTGCTGTGCAACTCCGCCAGCTCGATGCGTAGCGTTCCGCGCTCGTCCGGCGACTCCGCCATGTCGACCAGACGCTCCAACATGCGTCCTAACTCCTCAAAGCGCTTGCTCTCGGTGAAGAGCGCGCGCAGCCGGGTCGACGCGTCGACGTCGCTGGGATCGTCTTCAAACAGAGCATCGTACAGTTCGATCGCGGCAGGCGCGTCGTCGAGCTCGGTTTCCGCCAGGCGCGCTGCGCGGTGCCGGAGCTGAGTGATCTCCTGCGCATCCGCTGACTGTTCCGTCCGCTTCACGAGAAGCTGGAAGGTTTCCTTGTGGTCGCCAGCAGCGGCACGGACCTCGGTCAGCTCGCCGAGCGCCCACCGGTTCGCGTCGTTGTGCTCCAACAGCTCGCGCAGGATCGACTCGGTGAGTTCCGCGTTGTCCTCGCCCCGTGCGAGCTCGGTGGCCCGCTGATACAGCTTCTCGCGAGTCTCCTCGTCGTGCTGCAGTTTTGCACGCCGCCGTAGCGTATCGATCAGGTCCGAGGTCCTGCCGCCTTCTTGCTGCAGCTGCTCGAGCAAGACGAGCGTCTCGTCACTGTGTGAATCAAACTCGAGCGCCCGCTTGAGTGCCTTTTCGGCGGCATCGCCATCGCCGACCTTGTCGCGGTACCAAAGCGCAACGCGTACGCTCAGCTCCTTGGCGGTGTCCGGTAGCAGGTCCGCCTTCGCGTCCACGGCCTCCATCAGAGCGCTGGCAGCGCCGCGCCAGTCGTCCGTCATCGGCGCCAAGCGCTCGATTTCGTCCAGGATCATCTGGTCCGTGGGATCGTCTTTGAGGCCTTGCTGCAAGACTCGCTGGGCTGCCGCTGCGTCCTGACAATCGTCCTCGAGCACCTTGGCGAGATTGCGCCGCATTTCGATGCGGTCGCCCGGAGCGTCCGCGAACCCAACCCGCTTTTCGTAGAGCGTGGCCAGCCGCCCCGTCATGCCGCGCGAGCGATAAACACCCTCGAGCACTTCAGCCGCCTCTTCGAACAGATCGCGATCGTCCGTGAGCACCTCCATCATCGCGGCCGCGCCGTCGTGGGTAGGCACGCGCTCAAGAGCGCTGCGCAGCGATCCCAGGCCACGCGCGGGCTCCTTGAATTCGTTCACTTGCAGCTGACCCAGCCGGTAGTACAGCTGCGCCTGCTCATCGTCGCTGGCGTCGAGCAGCACACGGCGCTCAAGAATCTCGCTCAGCGCCGGCCAATCCTCCACCTTTTCGTGCAGGCGGTCGAGCGCCTCCAGTAGCTCCGGTTGGTCGCCGGCTTGCTCGACGGCGTGGTTGTACGCCTCGATCGCCCGCTTCGGGTTGTCCAGCCGCTCTTCGGCGAGGCGACCCAGTCGCGAGTAGAGATCCTTGGCTAGCTCGGCGTCGAACGTCGCCTGCGCTCGCTCATAGAGCGCGTCGGCGTAGCGGCCCCAGCCGTCGCTGGCAGCCGCCAGTCGCTCGACGTCTGTGTGAATGTCAGCGGCTTCCGGTGACTCCGCTAACGCGCGCAGTAGCGAGCCGAGCGCCTCAGACGGCTGGTCGAGCTTCGTTTCGAAGACCTCGCCGATCGCTCGCTGGGTTTCGCTGCGCGTGGCGGGGTCCGTCTCGATCGTCAAGCGCATCTCGAGGATAGAAACGAGTTCCGTATGCGCTTCGACGGAGCGCAGTACCGGCACCAAGATTTGTGCGACCCGTTCCCTCAAGTCTTCGTGATCTTGGCCGAGCTGCCGCACGTGACCGCGCACGTCAGCAGCGCCGGGGGTTTCCTCCAGCACGAGCTGGTACGCGTCGAGCGCCTCTTCGTAGCTTTGGAGCTTGCCGGCCAGGATCTCGCCGATCGAGGTGCGCAACCGCGACCGCGTTTCGGTGTCCTCGGTCGTGCTCGCTTCTAGCCGAAGATTGTCGAGCAGCTCTGGCCACATCTCCTCCTCGCGATACAGCCGATTCAGCGACGCCAGCACCTCGGTTTGTTCCGGTTGTGCTGCCTGAGCCTGGCGCAAGGCCTCGATCGCGCCCATCCGATCGCTGAGCTTCGATTCGTAGACCGTCGCGGCGGCGGTAAGCAGGTTATAGCGTAGCTCACCGTCGAACTCGTCGTCAGACAGCTCCACGCGTCGTTGGTAGAGTTCGACCAAACGCTCTGGCTGCTCGCGTGCCTCATGGAGGTCGATGAGACAGTCGACGGTAAACGCACTCTCGGGGTCCAGGTCGAGCGCCTTCTCGTACGCGTCCACCGCGCCGTCAGAGTCTTCCAACATGTCACGCTTGGCCTCACCGACCCGACGCCAAACGCTCGCGCGCTCCTCGTCGTCGAGGATCAGATCGGCCTTGGCCTCGAGCACACTGACGAGCACCGGCCAGTCACTCAACAAGGTCGCAAGCTGTTCCATCTTCTCGAGCGGCTCGATCTCGCCCTCGGCGACCTCACGCAGGCGGCCGTAGGCTTCGAGCGCACGACGAGGGTCATCCCGCTTGGCGTCGTGCACATCTGCGAGCTTCGCCAGAACGTCACGCTTGCTCGCCAGATCGGGCCGCTTTTCGAGCACCGATTCGTACGTCGCGGTCAGCTCGTCCCACGCGCTGGTTGTTTCGACAAGCCGTTCGTAGTCATGGCGGACGTCGGCGTCGTCAGCGTCCAACGCCACTGCAGCACCATAGGCACGCCTCGAGCGGTCGAGATCGTTGCCCCGCTCCTCCCAAAGCCGTGCGGTCTCACGCAAGACGCCAACCTTTTCGGCGTCGTCCATCGCCAGCGCGAAGCGCTCTTCGTTCAGCGTGATCAGGTGGCGCCAATCGTCGGCTTCTTCGTAGAGTGGCCGGAGGATCTCCACCACACGCTGTTTGTGATCGTCGTCCTCAAGGAGCTCCTGCAGGGCGGCTACCGCCGCCGCGTGACCCGGCACCTCTTGCACGATTTCCTCGAGCTGGTCGATCGCCCGCGAGGTGTCGTTAAGCTCCTCTTTGGCCAGGTTGGATAGCGCGAGACGGTATTCGGCACCCTCGGACGGGGACGCGGCCGACTCGGCGCGGCGCACGTACAGTTCGGCCAAGTCATCCCAGCGCTTCTGATCGCGGTACAGCTCGGTCAGCGCATCGAGCGCCCGAACGTCGGTTTCGTCTACATCGAGCACGAGCCGGTAGGTCTCGATCGCTTCCTCTGGCTGCGAGAGCTGTTCGCGCTGTAGCGCCGCGATCGTGTGGAGCGTCGCGCTTCGTTCAGCTGGCTCAAACCGGTGATCGAGAGCGCTCCGATATAGATCGACCCGTTCCTCGTGTTTTTCCGTCTTGACCAGCAGCTCGTCGATGCGCTCGAACAGCGCCAAACTCTCGGGCTCAAACTCGAGGGCACGGCGATAGAACGTCAGGGACCGATCGTGCTCGCCAAGCTCAGCGAATAGCTCACCGGTCCGTTCGGCTAGCTTTGCGGTGCCCTCATCTGCGGCGGACTCGCCTAGCTCGCCGGCGTAAATCTCGGCGAGCCTTCGTTCCGCGCCGGCGACCTTCGCGAGCCGCTCGAGCTCGCTGACGGTCTCCTGATCGGACGGGTCTTCGCTGAGCAATTTTGCCGTCGTCTCAAGGGCGGCTCCGTAGTCCTCTTTTTGCTCTTCATGCAGCTGGGCCAGGCGGCTCAGCAGATCACGACGCTCGGTCGGGTCCTGACCGTGTTCGAGGCGAGCCTCGATCGTTTTCATGACCCTATCGAAATCAGCACGGACCAGATACACCGGCTCCAGCATCGCCGCCGCTCGAGCGCGTTGTTCCGGCTCGGGCGCCTCGGTCAGCAGGCGTTCCAGTTCGGCTACCGCCGGTTCGTTTTGCTGTTCGACCTCGAGCGCCGCCTCGAGTTCGTCAAAGGCTCGCGCCACATCGCCCTGCTTCTGGGCCGCCACGATCGCCGTCTTGACGCGCAACTCGGCAGGACTTCCGCTGCCCGCGTCGAGCTGGCGTTGGTACAGCTCCGTGAGATCGAGCCAGCGCTCTGACTGAGTGTAGAGTTTCTCCAGGGCGGTCAGAGCTCGCTGGTCCAGATCGACGTCGAGAATGCTCTCGTGCACCTGGATCGCCGAATCGGTGTCTTCGATCACGTCGGCGAGCAGATTGGCGCGCCGGAACAACAGCTCCTTGCGCTCGTCGTCACCTTCAGCGGCCTCGACCCGTCGCTCCAGGATCTCCAGCAGATTCTGAGCGTCGCCAGATTCCTCGTAGAGAGACTCGAGCGCGACCAGCGCGCTGCGATCATCGCCGCGGATGTCGAGCGCCTTCTTGTAGTACTCCTGTGCGAGTTCGCGGTCGGCCAGCTGGTGTCGCG
>JAUIKB010001053.1 GCA_030430975.1 Polyangia bacterium | reverse complement strand
CTGGCCCGGCTCGGCTATCGCAGCCTTGACGAGATTGTCGGGCGGACGGAATTGCTCCGGCAGGTCAGCCAGTGATAACGGTTCGCCGTTGGTGAGTTGGTCGGCCTTTTCAGGAAGCAGCGCCGCGAGCGCTTGGCGGCCACTAGGCCAGTTCGTCGAGCAGCTTAGGAGCGGTCGTGCGGAGCAGAAACCGGCCCTTGCCTTGGTTTCCGTCAGGGGTCAGCGTCAGCGCGAGAAAGTAGTTATCGTTGATGACGCGGATCAGCGTCACCATCTCTTTGCTCCGGAACGCGACCTCTTGCGTATCGCCGGCCTCCAGCATTTCAGTCGCACGCTGGATCGCCTTTACGACCACGCTCACCTCGGCGCCGACCACTTCGATGTCGAACGGCGACTCCTTCGCCGTATACGTCTCGACTGGGATACCCTCAAAATCCATGAGGAGACCAGCGACGCTGCCCTCGGTGTTGTCGACTACTCCCTGAAGCGCCTCGCGAAACATCAAGAGGGAGGGTAGCTGGTTTGCGCGGCAAGGTGAATGTTTGTGCGCGCAGGTCGCCACGCGGCCATGTCGTCCGGATCCACCGGTCGGCGACCCGACCGGGATACCCAAGCTAACCATGCGTATATATTGCGATTTTTCGCATCGACGCGAGCCGTTGCTGGGCAAGCTCAAGCAGTCTTGCCGCGCGCGGCTAGCTCTGCAATGCGTGCTCGGGGTGCGTATACGCTGACCTTGACCCGCATCGGGCCGAGCGGCTAACTTCCGGCTCCCGCGAACGAGTTCGCGGGTTTCGCCCGTTATCCTCTTATTGCTCGCCTGCGCGGGCACTGCCACCCCAATAGACATCGAAGAATGCGTGCACGCGCGGGGGATCCGCCCCGCACTATGCCTCAGAAAGTCCTCGCTGGCCGCGCGGACGACCCGTTGCTTTCCGACCCCGTCGTGAGAGTCAAGGTCGACCAAGTGATCCTAGCCCGGGAACCGAATCGAGCCCTCGCGCTCGCGTTCGACGCAGGCATGAAGAAATCGATGGTCGAGGTGGCCGTCGCATACGACACGCGTTGCGTGACGTCGCGCGATCGCCTCGCCGAAGAAGCCGACAAGAACGCGCCCGACCGCGTGACGGGAGCCGCCGTTCCCGCCGGCGTCCTGCTCGCCAGGCCAGGCATCGGGTTCCCTGCAGCGGTTCACCTCGAACGGTTTGCCAGCCCAGCGCGTTTGGCGATCACGGACGAGCCGCGGATGGCGTCCACCGGCGGAGCTGGGATGTTGACGTTAGTCGTCGCCCCGTCCCAACTCGCCGAGGCGATGACGACCGGTTTCGTCCGTCTGCGCCCGCCCCGAAGCGTGCAGGTGTTGCTGTCCGGCCGCGTACGTCCGTTCGTGTGTGTACGTGATGTCGCGCTTGAGCTGATCCGCCGCGGCCTAGGAGACGTGATCCGCGAAATCGACCGGACCCAAGGCGCACCGGTGGTGATCGAATTCGCTGGCCCCAGCGCGCGGCTGATGTCCGTAGCGGACCGCGCGGTGCTATGCGCGCTGGCTCCTCAGCTCGGCGCCGCGACGGCCGTATTCGTCAGCGACGAGAAAACCGAAGTTTATCTGCGAGACCAGCGTCGATCGAAAGCGCACCGAGCGCTCGTTCCGGACCCCGGCGCGCCCTGTGACGACGTCATGACCGTCGATCTATCTGCGGTCGACCCGCTGTTGATCGACGCGGATGGCAAGGTACGCCCGGTTCGCGAGTTGGACGGCGAACGCGTCACACAGGTCGTCCTCGGCGGCGATGCCGGCGCCTCGATACGCGACATGTTGGCGGCTGCCGCGCTGCTGCGAAGTAAGCGAGTGCCACCGCATCTCGACCTGCTTCTGGCACCGCCGTCCCGTCAGGTCCTCGAAGTACTCGCCCAGTCTGGCGCGTTGGTGGATCTCATCGCGACCGGGGCTCGACTGATCGAGCCCGATCATCGACTCCTCGATGGCGACCTGTATCCACCGCAAAACTCCGGTGTTTCGATGCGTACGTTCGATCCTGAACCGGGAACGGTTCCCGGACGAGGCTTCGTTGTCGCCTCCGCGGAAACCGCAGCTTACGCAGTTGCCTACGGAAAGGTCGGCGACCCACGTTCGTTCAAACGACCGGTGCGCGTAACGGTGCCGCGCGCTTTGCCAACGGACGATGTGCTTGTGGTGCGTCGCGGAAAGGGCCGCGCCAAAGAGCAGCCCAAAGGCTCGGTCACGCCGCCGTCAGCAGAACCAGTCGTCCCATGGAAAGGCACGACCAAGCTGGCCGTCGAATCCGGTCGCGCGCATCCATCCGAGCCCAGCGCCTTGGTCTTGAACACGTTGGACGATGTCCGGTGGGTCGTGCGCAACGCCTCCCGTCTCGTACCGCACCTGCGCGCGGTCATCGCTGCTCACATTCCCTCGTCTGCAGTCGCGCCGCTCAGCGGACAGGGGGTCCTGGCCTTTTCGGTTGCCGATGATGCCGCGCTCGAGAAGCT
>JAUIKB010000040.1 GCA_030430975.1 Polyangia bacterium | reverse complement strand
TGCTACGCTCGCCGCCGCCCATGGACGAACCGGTCGCGAAAAGCTCGATTCTGCACGAAGCGTTGCCCTACATCCGCCGCTTTAGCGGGCGGATATTCGTCGTGAAGTACGGCGGCCATGCCATGAGCGACGAGTCACTCAAAGCGGGCTTCGCGCGGGACGTATGCCTTCTACAGACGGTCGGAGTGCGCGTGGTCGTCGTTCACGGAGGCGGACCGCAGATCTCGCGGATGCTCGCTCAACTCGGCATCGAGCCCAGCTTTGTGAGCGGGCTGCGCGTGACGGATGACCGCACGATGGACGTCGTGGAAATGGTGCTAGGCGGCGCGGTCAATCAAGACATCGTGCGCCTGATCTCCAGCCATGGTGGCAGAGCCGTCGGCTTGAGCGGTCAGGATAATCACTTCATCCAGGCCCGCCGACGAACGAGCCCCGCCACGGCGTCAGCACCAGAAACAGATCTCGGACGGGTCGGCGAAGTCCGTCACATCGATGCCACGCTTCCGCGCCTGCTCGTAGACAACGGCTTCATTCCCGTGATCGCTCCGATCGCAGTGTCCGAATCCGAGGGACGGGAGACGCTCAACGTCAACGCCGACGAGGCCGCCTCTGCCATCGCCCAGGCACTGGGAGCAGCAAAGCTCGTGCTGCTCACCGATGTAGCCGGTGTCCAGGCAGACGGCGAGCTGCTGCCATCCGTTACTGCCCGCCGAGTTACTGAGCTAATCGATAGCGGGACCGTAAGCGGCGGCATGATCCCAAAGCTTCAGTTCGCGCTCGACGCCACCCAAAATGGCGTGGAAAAGGTTCACATCATCGACGGTCGCCAAACCCACGCCTTGCTCCTCGAGATCTTCACCGACCGAGGCGTAGGTACGGAGATCAAGGCTGAGACGTGAATCCCGACGACAGCGCCGACGCAACGGGCACTTCTGACCCGGTACGCCCGGCGGAGGTTGGAGAAGACGCGCTGATGCGCGTATTCCGAGTCCCTCCGGAAATGGCGGGCCGCCGTGTGGACGTGTTTCTACCGACGCAACTGCGCAATACCAGTCGAACGCGCGCTCGCGTCATCATCGAAAACAGCGCCTATCACCCCGATGGGCGGCGACTGCGCGCTAGCGACCGGCTCCGGGCCGAGGACCGCGTTGTGCTGTGGCGACCGCCCTTGGACGAGAGCGACGAGCCAGTCAGCATCCCGGTTCTATACGAAGACGAGCATCTATTGGTCGTGGACAAGCCGCCGCTGATGGCGGTGCACCCAACGGCGCGCCACCATCGCAACACGGTGCTGATGCTGCTGATGCAGGAGCGTCCAGACGCGTTTCTAACGCTGATCCACCGTCTCGATCGAGAAACCAGCGGCATTCTCATGCTCGCCAAGAGCCGCGAAGCCGACCGGCGCTTCAAGGTGATGCTGGAACGCCGTACCCAGCAGCTGACCGGCGTAGCGGCGCGGCACCGAGGCATCGACATTCAAAAAACCTACCTCGCGCTGACATGGGGCATTCCGCAGGACGGCGTGATCGACGCCCCGCTGGAGCAGGATCCGGATAACCCACTTCGGGTCAAGATGCGCCTCGCCGACGCTGAGCGCGGCGCTCCGGCGCGCACCGCGGTCTCGGTAGTCGAACGCCGCGGCGACTACGCTCAGGTACGCTGCAAGCCACTCACGGGCCGTCAGCATCAGATCCGTGTCCACCTCGCGTCCGTCGGTTGCCCGGTGGTCGGCGACAAGCTGTACGGTCCCGACGACCGGCTGTTGGCCCGAGCGGCTGACAACGAGCTCACCGAGGATGACCTGCTCGAGCTGGAGCTGCCTCGCCAGGCGCTCCATGCAGCCAGCTACGAGCTGAATCACGCGATCACCGGCGAGCGGCTGATGCTGCGAAGCCAGCTCGCACCTGACCTGGCCGCGTTCTGGAACTCGAAGCGCTAGGCGGCCGCTCGCGGGCTACGTCGTCCCACCGGAGCCGCCCGACCCGCTCAAACCGCCAGAGCCACCCGCGCCACCGGAACCCGCAGAACCGCCCGATCCCGCGGAACCGCCGGTGCCCCCGCTCGAGCTGCCCGCCGAGCCACCGCTTGCGGATCCCGCTGACCCACCCTGCCCGGCTGAGCCCGCCGAACCGCCGGTGCCGGCCATGCCCGCGGAGCCGGCCGAGCCCGCCGACCCCCCCGAACCGCCGGTGCCACACCCTGCATCCGGAATCACGGCGGTGATGATGCATGGCTTCAGGTCGAACTCGTCACAGGAGCGGTACTTGCCGACAAACGCGATGCACTCATCGACCGTGCCTTCGTCGTACACGGCGCACGAAACCGCTCCGCCCGGACGGATCAGCTCGGGGCAACGCTTCGCGTAGACGCCCTCGCCACACCCCAGCGCTTTGAGTCGCGCGTCCAGCGCCTCGCTGTACTTAGTGCAAGCCGTGGTTTCGTCCGTGGTGGTTCCGGTGGGTTCAGGCTGGAACCCCTGGCGCTCGGACGGCACATTGTCACCGGTCTCGGGCGTCTCGCTGCACGCGTACGCTCCGAGCGCTGCGCTCAGACAAATCACGAACGACAGTGGCCGCCACGGCGGCGTCCGGCGGAGGGTGCGTTGACGGGGCTGATTGCTCATCGTTGAACCGCTCGGAGACTATCATGGCGCGCCGTAAACACCAGTTTCACGGGCGGTCGTGCCCACCGTTGACGACGCCCGGTGGCCAATCTACCCGCTGGCCATGGCACGTTTCGCACTCCTGTCCGTCTCAGACAAATCCGGCCTCGTCGAACTGGCATCGGCGCTGGTCGATAGCGGGCTGACGTTGCTGTCCACCGGTGGCACGCAGCGCGTCCTGCAAGAAGCGGGCATCCCGGTTACCGCCGTCGAGGCGTTCACCGGGTCGCCTGAAGTCATGGACGGGCGGGTTAAGACGCTGCATCCGAAGATCCACGGCGGGCTGCTGGGTCGCGAGGGGACGGACGACAACGACCTGGCGCGCATCGACGGTGCTTACATCGACGTAGTCGTCGTCAATTTGTATCCGTTCGCGCAGACGCTGGCGCGTCCCGACGCGACGTTCGACGAACTGATCGAAAACATCGACATCGGGGGACCCAGCATGCTGCGTTCAGCCGCGAAGAACCACCATCGCGTCACGGTGATCTGCGATCCGACCGACTATGCGACGATCAGCGACGAACTGAAGAGCGGCGCCATCTCGAAGGACACACGGCGGCGGCTCGCCGCGAAAGCCTTCGCACACACCACCGCGTACGACGCCGCGATCAGCGGGTGGCTGTCCGGGCAAGATGAAGCCAGCGATCACCCGAAGTATCTCACCTTACCGTTCGAGAAGGCTTACGACCTGCGCTACGGCGAGAACCCACATCAGACGGGCGCATTCTACCGTGACACAGCGTGCCAGGCAGGCAGCCTCGCGGCCGCGCAGAGCCTCGGGGCCGGCGCGAAAGAGCTCAGCTTCAACAACCTCGTCGACGCCGACGCCGCGCTCGAAGCAGTCCGAGAGTTCTCCGGACCAGCCGCGGTCGTCGTCAAGCACGCCAGCCCCTGCGGGATCGCTACTGCCGAGACCCTGCCGGCCGCGTATCACGCCGCCCGTGAGGCCGACGCGATGAGCGCGTTTGGCGGCATCGTCGCTCTCAACCGCCCGGTCGACGACGCCACCGCCAACCTGATCGCCGAGACGTTCATCGAATGCGTGATCGCCCCATCATTCGACGACGCCGCTCTTCAGCGGCTGCACAAGAAAAAGGCGCTACGTCTGCTGGCAACGGGCGAATGGCTGACGGGCGACTACGCGGCGCGACAGTTCAAACGCATCGCCGGCGGCTTGGCGGTCCACGACCGGGATGCGACCTGCGAGGGCGAGGTGCGTAGCGGTCGCGTCGCCACGAAGCGCACGCCAACGCCAGACGAATATCGCGCGCTCGAGTTCGCGTGGGCGGCCTGCAAGCATGTTCGGTCCAACGCCATCACGTTAGCGCGGGTCGGGGATGTCGCGGTTCACACCGTGGGCATCGGCGGCGGGCAAACCGCGCGAGTGAGCGCTGTCGAAGGCGCCGTCAAGCGCGCCGGCGACGAAGCGCGCGGAGCCGTGTTGGCCAGCGATGCGTTCTTCCCGTTTCCGGACGGCTTAGAGGCGGCTGCCACGGCCGGAGTCACGGCGGTTGTGCAGCCCGGCGGCTCCAAGGGCGACGACAAGGTCATCGCGGCAGCGGACGCTGCTGGCATCGCGATGGTCTTCACGGGCATACGTCACTTCAAGCACTAGCCGGGCGCGCGATCATCGAGCCGAGAACGTCGCGTTTCTTGGCCAGATTCCCAATCGCATGTCATCCGACCATGCGCTTCGATAAACCTGGCATTCGGGTTTCGAGGCTCATGAGACCCGATGGCAACCCTCGCTCAGACCTGTTCAGAATGCTCGACTCGCTTCGAGCCGCGCTTCTCGTACCAAATGGAGGAGCGCCGTACGACCGGCGCTCAGCCGCGCACGTACTTCGCGTTCTACTGCAGCCAGGAGTGCCTGACCCGCAGTCACCGGCAACCGACAGCGCCCACCGTGTGCGATTGTTGTCGGGCCGGTTTCCAGGTTGAACTCGCGGCTCACGTGGTGTTCGTCGGCGGTCGTCGCCGGTACGCCTGTTCGGCCTCATGTCGAGAGCAAATAATTGAAGAATCTCAAGGAGTTAAACTTGGCTCCTTAAAGCTATCTCAAGCCAGCGTTTCGGCCGCGACCGACGTCCCGTCACCGGCGCGAGAAGCCACACCGATTCAGCCTGACAACGACGCACGGTCGGGACGCGTCCTGGCGGTGTTCAATCACAAGGGCGGGACGGGCAAGACAACCACCTCGGTGACCGTCGCTGCTGGACTCGCGGAAACCGGGGCTCGCGTCTTGCTCGTCGACACCGACGCGCAGGGCAACGTGGGCGTGTCGCTCGGGTTGGAGTCCGATCGCAGTCTGTATCACGTCCTGGTGATGGGTCTGCAACCTGAATCGGTGTGGAAAGAAGTCCGACCGAATTTGTGCGTCCTGCCTGCAAACGAGACGCTAGCAGCAGCCGAATTGTATCTGGCGGGCCGAAAGAGCCGTCATGCGGTGCTCAGTGACCGTTTGCAGTCGGCTCGCGCGCAGTTCGACTACATCGTCGTGGACTGCTCGCCCAGTCTATCGCTGATGAACCAAAACGCTCTGGCATTCTCGGACGCTGTCCTGTGTCCCGTGGCGTGCGACTACCTATCGCTGGTAGGCGTGCGGCAGGTGCTACGGACGCTGAAGAACGTGAACCGGTTGCTCGGCCACCCCGTGAAGCTCTGGGGCGTACTGCCGACACTGTTCGATTCACGAGCGAAGATTTGCCACGAGGCATACGACACGCTGCGAGATCACTTCAAGGAGCGCTGTCTATCACCGATCCATTCGGCGATCCGCGTCAAAGAAGCACCTGCATACAAGCAGACGCTGTTCGAGTTTGCGCCGGATTCTCGAGCGGCGCGGGACTACCGCCAGGTCGTCGCGCAGCTGCTCCAATCGGCCGCTCAAACGGCCGCAAACCAAGATCACGACCCGCCGGTTCGGTGGGGACAATCAGCATAGGAGGCACCGTGAACGAACGAGACGATTATCGCCAAGCCGCAGCCAAGCTGCTCGACCAGGATGCCGTAGACGGCGTCCTCTCATCTGGCTTCTACGCCGCGCCTGCCACAACGGCGACCGAACCGGTCACTGCCGCGCCAGCCCAACCCGCTGCGCGCAAGCCAGCGAAAGCGAACGGAAAGCCCACGCACTACAAAGTCATCTGCATTTCGATGTACACAGAAGACCTCAAGCGACTCGACACCATGGTGGATACGCTCAAGTCACGCGGCTACACCAAAGCTAACCGGAGCGCGCTGATCCGCTACGCGCTGTCAGAGGTCGATCTGGATAAGGTGCCCAAAGGCATCTGACTAGACTTCATCGGTAGCCACCCTGTGCCGCTGACCCGGCCCCGTTTTGCGGGGGGCGGGTCAGCGGGGCCGTAAACGCGGCCTGTCCGAAAACAATCGCGCGGCAAGAGCAAGCGCAGCTACAGTCCTGTCGATGCGGCTTCAGTACACCGACCACCAAAAGGACCCGTCCGCTTGGGCGCGCGACCTGGACATCTCCACGGAGGCCGTGGAACTTTACCTAGAATCCGACGTGCTCGATCTGCACGTCGATTCGTTTATTTGGGACCGGGTGTTTGGCTACGACCTGACCCGTCGTCACGGCCACGGGCTGCTCGGTGCCCGCGTCTACAGCCAGGTCGACTTTCCACGCATCCTCGAGGCGAACGTCACGGGTGCCACTTGGGTCATCACAACCAACCCCGCGCGCGACGAGACTTCCCGCTCGGAAACGTTCTTCGCCAACCTCCGTCGCCTCCAAGAGATCTTCGCTTCTGTCCGGTCTCAGTTTCAGATCGTGCGCACTGCCAGCGAATATCGCGCGGCACGGGCGGCAGGAAAACACGGTGCCTTCATCGGAATCCAAGGAGGCAACGCGCTGGATAGCCCGGGCGCGCTGCAGCGCATCCCCGACAACCTGATCTTGCGGGTCACGCTCGTCCACCTTTCCAATTCATCCCTCGGCGCCACCAGCTCGCCAGCGAAGCTCGGGGGCGACCTAAGCCTCACGGACCGCGGACGCGAGTACATCGAGGAGCTCAACGCTCAGAAGATCTTTGTCGACCTGGCGCACATCAGTCGACCCGGCTTCTTTCAGGCAGTCGAAGTCCACGACCGGTCACAGCCACTACTCGTCACGCACACGGGCGTCGACGCGGTTACCCCACACTGGCGAAATCTAACCGACGCGCAGCTCAAGGCGATCGCCGACAGCGGTGGCACGATCGGCGTGATGTATCAGTCGAGCTTCCTCGGCGACAAGTGGTGGGGCGGTCGCGCGTCGAGCGTCGTCGATCATCTGCAGCACATAGTCGAAACGGTGGGCGAAGACTTCGCATCGCTCGGTAGCGACTGGGACGGCGCTATCATCCCGCCCCGAGACATGCCCACCTGCCTGGAACTTCCGAAGCTCGTCCAGATCATGCTGGACCGAGACTTTTCCCCTGAGTGCATCCAAAAGATCTTGGGCGGGAACTTCCTGCGCGTCGTCGAGTCACTTCGCGGCTAGCCGCCCGGACGCTACAGGGCTGCCCCTCGGCCCGCCGCGTCACACGACCCGACGACACAAACGCAAGCAGGCCGCCACATGGGCGGCCTGCGTGTGGTCAGCTGACCTGCCTAAGCGTCCAGCTGTCCCAGTTCGGTGAAGTCGAGATTCCGGTGATCCAGCTCGACCTCGCGATCTTCGACCTCGTCGTCCTCGTCGTCGTCACGGAACTCAACGTCATCTCGTGTCTTAACGCCCTTGAGGTCCTCACGGCTGAGCTTCGGCAACCGCCGTTTGCCAACCGGACCCTCATCGACGAAGTCACGCAGAGCACTCATGTCACGCAGCGCCTCCAGCTTGGCGAGCGCTTTTACCTCGACTTGACGGATTCGTTCTCTGGTTAGGTTCATGATGGCTCCAACGTCCTCAAGGGTTGTCCCTCCCCGATCGGCTACATCGAGTGCGCACGACTCATTCATTTCCCAAACCTCCAGATCCGGGAAGTTAAGCTTGATCGCTCCGGTCTTGGGAGAGACATCGATGTACAGGTGGTACGCGCACGAAACGAACGGGCACGGGCGTGGACCGTCTGCACAGTCGGCCCGCTGACGGGGCTTCCAGTAGTCCGTCTCCGGGTACAGGAGTCGGCCAATCTCGAGTTCACGCTTGGTCATGCGCTTGACGCTGATCGTGCGAGCTCGGACATCACGCTTGCGCCTCGAGCGACGCTGCTCACGTGTGATGGGCGCCTCGTCGGACTGTAGCGCGGTCGCACCGATCGAACGCGGCTCAGCGTTGTCATTCGATTCTAGCGTGGTGCTATCGTTTTTCGGTTCCATGCGCTTGTCTCCGTTGTTCATTTGTCGTTCGTTTTTCGGGCGCACGATCCCCGCTGCGCTCGGACATCGATCCCGAGCACCTAGGCACCGTCACATTTTCTAATCAGTAACTAAGTCAGCCTGGCGACTGTCGCTCCTCCGGGATCTACCCGGTAGGCAGCCGCCACGTTCTTCGAGACGCGGCTCCCTGGCCACGCCCCGGCGATTCGGTTCGAGCTACGACGCCGCAACTTGACCCATCCTCGCGCGTGACGTCAGTCGGCTCTCGATATTCTCGAGTCGACTGACTAGATCTTTACCCAGCGCGCGCGCTTCACTCACGTCGCGTGCCACAAGCTTTACCTGCGCCTCAGACCGGCGCTCTTGGACGACCTTGCCAAGACTGGCAAACAGGCTGCTGAGGGTCTGGCTCAGCTGATCGAGGTCGCTGCGCATGAAGAAGAACTCGCGCTGGATCTGTTCGATCGTGTAGTGCTGAGCCATCATGGCTTTGATCTCGGTGATCTGTCGTACGACGCTCACTGGGTAGACACCTTGCGAGCCCTGATGCTTGCCCTTGCGCCCCACCCGAACGCTTCGCGGCAACAACCCTACCTGCACGTACTTTCGAAGTGTCGCTTCAGACAGATGCACGCCGTGGGTAGCGAACAGGTCGAGGATCTCAACCGAGGTGAGACCGGCAGCGTGCTCTGCCTCGATGCTCGTTAGTGTCGCCTCGTTGATCGTCAAAATAGACCTACCCCTGCAATCCAGCGCCTCAGCCTCGCCGGTCCATCGGTCATGGAGAGACGCGATTTCCGACCGGCAATGCGGCGTTGAAGTGACGGCGTTGTGCCGAATGCGCGCCAATATATTCCACTGAGTGGATCCCCCAAAAGACTTTCCCCGAGAATTTTTGAAGTCAAAACTTCCGCGCTCCATGGAAGCTGAATGGACCCGGCGCTATGACATAGATTGTCGTATCGAATGGAATGTCCATGGAGCTATTTCGCCGTCCATGCACACACAGAACTACATCGTAGCCATAGGTTTCTTGTCGCCCGCGCTCTGTCGCCTTGGCGGACGCTCACCAACGTCTCGAAGGCCGCGGATGAGTTTTTTTGGCCCGTTCTTGAACCGGATGGCAGCCGGGCGCGACCAGGGGTGCGCGGATGTAGCTCATGTATAAGCGATGTGCTGATACGCTCCGGCACGCATGGCCCCGACTCGGTTTCGTGACGTGAAGGCCCGTGGCGTTCGTCTCCGCGTAGCCGAGGCGGGTGACGGTCCGCCAGTCGTCCTGATCCACAGCCTGTTCATGAACCACACGACGTGGGATCGAGTGATGCCCGCGCTGAGCGAGTCTTTTCGAGTGATCGCCCCCGACCTGCCTGGCTTTGGCGACAGCGAGAAACCATCTCCGAAGAAGTACCGTTACGGGCTGGCTGCGTTCACGGATTCGATCGCCGACATGTACGCAGCGCTGTCAATCGGCCGAGGTGTCGTCGTCGGCCACGGACTCGGAGGAGCCATCGCACTGACGATGGCGGCGCAGCATCCCGAGCTCGTCTCGAGACTCGTGGCGATCGATCCCCTCTGCTACGACACGCCCGCGCGCCTCGAAGGGCGGATCGCGCGCGTCCCGTTCTTGGGTGGACTGCTGTTCAAGCAACTCTGGGGACGAACTGCCTTCCGGGCATTCTTCCGCGACCGCGTGCTATCTAGCGGCGCACGTGTCGACGCGGATCGCATCGACCGGTACTACGATGGTTTCAACACGCCGCCGGCGCGGGGCAGCACGTTGGCAACACTGCGCGCCACAGTTGACACGCGGTCCGTCGTCGCGGACACGGCGCGCATCAACGCTCCTACCCTCGTCGTGTGGGGGCGCCACGACCGCCTGTATCCCGCCGGGTACGGGCAGCGCCTCTCACGACAGATCCGCGGGGCGGGCTTCGAACTGTTGAGCACCGGCCACGCGCCACAGGAGGAACAGCCCGAGCGTGTGGCGCAAGTCATCGAGCGCTTCATCCGCGACGAACGTCCCTCCGTGTTCTGACGGCTTTACGTCGGAGCCGAAATCGGCGAACAACGAGCGTGTTTGACCCGCGGGCGCTGCAGCGATTTCGGCGACACCGAGGCGCCGCAATCGGCACGGCCATCGTCATTTTTCTGATTGTTTTCGCAATCTTAGGGCCTTTGATTGCAGGTCACGACCCGTACATTAGCGACTTCGAGAACGGTCAAAACGCGCTCGGGAGGCCGTCGGGTCCGACGGCTGCACATTGGCTCGGCGTCGACGCACTGTTTCGCGATCAGTTCTCGCGGCTCGCCCATGGGGCACGGTTGTCGCTGCTCATCGCGTTTATTGCGACTGCCCTATCGAGCGCCGTGGGCGCGCTGATCGGAATGATCAGCGGCTACACCGAAGGCGGCAGACTACAGGCCGTCGATACCGCGCTGATGCGGTTCGTCGACATCGGGCTATCGTTTCCATACCTGGTGCTGGTTATGGCGATCGGCGCCGCCGTTGGCGAAACCACCGTCACAACCCTGCTGCTGGTGCTCGGGCTAACCAGCTGGTTTGGCACGGCACGGGTAATCCGCTCGAAGACGATTCAAGTCCGCTCCGGCGACTTCATCATCGCGTCTCGGGCGCTGGGCCAGCGCACCTGGCTGATCTTGCTCAAGCACATCCTGCCGAACGTGGCTGGACCCCTCATCGTCATCGCGACCGCTTCGGTTGCCCAGATGATCATCGCCGAAAGCGTGTTGTCGTACCTTCAGGTGGGACTTCCACCGCCGACCGCCAGCTGGGGCCGGATGCTGCAGGAAGGTCAGCGCCAATACACCGTCGCGCCGCTGTTGGTGCTGGCGCCCGGCACGTTCATCTTTCTATCGGTACTCGGGTTCAACTGGGTTGGCGAGGGCCTTCGGGACGCCCTCGATCCCAAGGAGCACTAGACGATGCCTACGGTACCCGCCCGCTTCATCGCCTTGATGCTCGGCGTCCTCGGCGTCGGTTGCCGGACCGAAGTCAAACCGCCCATCGGAGAAGACCGCTCCGTTCCGCCGCAACGCGGCGGCATTCTGCGAACCGCGTTCTACACGGATGTGCGAGGACTCGATCCCGCTACGGCCTACTCGACCACCGCCGCCGCAATCCAGGGCCTCGTCTTCGACCGCTTGGTCAAGTACGACCGCAAAGGGCGGATCGTTGGCGAGCTCGCCAAATCGATCGACACGACCCCTGACGGCAAAAAGCATGTCTTCACACTACGCCGCGGCGTCCGTTTTCACGACGGCGAGCTGCTCACAGCCACAGACGTCAAACGGTCGATCGAGCGGGCTCTGCATACCAAAACCCCATGCCCCGGGGCGTCGTACTACGACAGAATCAGCGGCTTCAAAGAATTTCACTCAGGAAAAACAAAGAACCTAAGCGGGGTTTCAGTAGAAGGTCCGCACACGCTCTCGATCGCTCTAAGCGAACCCGACGCGACTTTTCTTCACGCCCTGACGATGTTCTTTCTCGCTCCCGTCTGCAAGTCAGCCGGCAGCGTGTTTTCGCGAAATTTCAGCGTTAAGCCCTGTGGCTCCGGACCGTTTCGCGTCACTCACTACGAAAACGGCCAAATCATCAAACTGCGTCGCCACGACGGCTACTGGCAGAAAGACCGGCCGTATCTGGACGGCATCGACTGGTACCTCACCATGCAGAGCTTCACTCAGCGGTTCAAGTTTGAGGATGGGGCGCTGGACTACATGCGTGATTTTAACGACGTGGATTCACTCCTGTTCCGTACCCATCCGAAGTGGAAGGGGCGCGGGGAATGGGAATCGGCGATGACTACGGCCGGCGCGTTCATGAACACGGAGATGCCGCCGTTCGATAACCGTCACGTTCGACGCGCGGTCGCGTTCGCGCTGAATCGCGATCAAATCGCTATGATCCGCCGCGGCCACGTCGAACCACACTACAAGATCGTGCCCAACGCGATCATCCCGGACGCTGAGGACTACCCGAAGCAGCGACACGACCTGCAGCAGGCTTTAAAGGAGATGCGACTCGCCGGGTATCCGTACGACCCGAACACCGGCAAAGGCGGCTATCCGAAGGAGATCCCGTATATCGCGCTGTTAGAATCGATGGGGCAGCAGGCCGCCGTGCTGTACCAGCAACAGCTAAAGAAGATCGGCATCCGTTTGCGGCTTCAGCTGGTCGGTTGGCCCACCTTCTTGGCAAAAACCGGCCGTCGGCGGACGACACCTATGGGCACCGCTGGCTGGCACGCCGACTTCGCGGAAGCCGGCGCGTTCTTCGAGCCGATCCTCACGAGCCGTTCGATCATGGATGACGGAGCACAGAACGCGTCGTTCTTCTCCAACAAGCGACTGGACCAACTGATCTCCGACGCCCGACGCATCGTTGACCCAGACGCCCGCAACAAGCTGTACCGGCAAGCCGAAGCGATCGTGCGCGATGAGGCGCCGTGGGCGACGACCTACTCGTACCGCTACTACGAACTGTGGCAGCCCTACGTACACGGCTATAAGCCGCACCCGGTCGCCTCGCAGGACGTGCGCGGCATGTGGCTCGACGCAGGCGGGCGAAAGCAAGCCGCCGCCGGAATGCCCTGCTGGCAAGGCATTCCGAGTCCCAGGGGATGCTCGCACGCCGGGCCTCGCACAACGCTAGCGATGGTGCTCGGGGTACGCCGATGATCCAGCACATCCTGAAGAAGATCGCGTGGGCGGTGTTCACGATCTGGGCGGTGGTGACGTTGACGTTCTTCGTGTTCAATCTGCTGCCCGAGGACCCGGCGCGAGTTATCGCAGGCCCCCAGGCGCGCCCTGCAGAAGTCGAGAAAATCCGCTCGCAACTGGGCTTGAATCAGCCGATCCACCGTCGCTATGCGCGGTACATGACGACCCTGGTGTCCATCGGCCGTCCCGCCGAGCGATCCGCGGACGACAACTCGGTCATGATCGGGCCCATTCGCCTCGACCTCGGCGAGAGCTACCTGCGCAGGCAGCCCGTAGTGAAGCTGCTCGCGAAAAAACTACCCGCAACGATTCTGCTCGGCGTCTTGGCTCTGCTCTTCCAGGTGGTCGTCGGAACGGCGTTCGGTGTCCTGGCGGCCAGCCGACGGCATTCGGTGCTGGACTGGGGCACCGTGGCCCTGACACTGGTCGGCATCAGCGCGCCCACGTTCCTGACTGGTCTCGCACTGCAGCACTTCTTCGCGCGAACCCTGCGTTGGTTTCCGCTGGACGGCTACGGCGAGACCATGACCGAGCAGCTGCACGCCGCGGCCCTACCTGCGCTGACGCTCGGGCTGTTCGGCGCCGCCTACTATACGCGTCTGGTGCGAGACGAGATGATCGGCTTACTGAAACAGGATTACGTGCGCACAGCGCGCGCCAAGGGCCAATCCGCGCGGGTAGTGCTCGTCAAGCACGCGCTGCGCAACGCCCTGCTGCCGTTGGTCACGGTGATCGGGCTCAACATGGGGATGGTGGTCGGTGGGGCGATCGTTACAGAACAGATCTTCCGCTGGCCGGGGATCGGAAAGCTCACCGTCGAGGCGATCCGCGAGCTGG
>JAUIKB010001052.1 GCA_030430975.1 Polyangia bacterium | reverse complement strand
CGGCACCGAACACAGCCGCTCCGACCAGGATGACTCCGAGGCTGGTCGCCGTGAGTTCCTTCAGACCCTCCTCGCGTCGACAGCGGGTAGCGATGAGTTTCGGATCGCGCAGCAAATCGAGCAGCAGGTTCACGCCCCACCTCCCAACATCGGCAACGTGTGCATCCAGATGCGCACGGCGAGTACGACGCCGAACAACGCGAAGCCAGCGAGGGCGAACGGCGCCCATGCTTTCGACACCATCGGTGCATCGTGAAAGTCCCTCATCAGGTCGCGCACCAAGCGCACCAGCGCCAAGCCGCCCGCAGTGAGCAAACCGAGCATCCCGGTTACACCAGCCGCCATGTCGGATGAGCTCGTCAGAGCGAACAGCAGGGCCGCGGGCGCCAGACCAGCGAGGATCAGCCCGGCCGTCGCCAACGCGCGAGACGCCGCCCGCACGGCACCCATCGGGCTGACCGGCACGCGGAACATCGCGAGGAACACGAACAGCGAGGGAACCCCGATGCCGCACACCGCCAAGAACCCAAGTGGCACGCCGATAGCGTGGGCCGGCAACGCCGCGCCGCCGTCCCGAGCGCCGATTGCCAGGCCGTAGACTGCCGCCAGGGCGAGCCCTGAAAACGCGCGAGTCAATTCCAATGGCAGGGTGCGCACGCTGTCCGAGATGAGGCCCTCAGACCAATGATCCGTGGGCCATGCCCCGGCTGTTTCCGCTTGATTCATTCCGATGCTTCTCCTTCAACGCGGCGGTCCGTTGGTGCCGCGCCTTACGTTGTAGAGACGCGATGTGCAGCTACGTTTGAGAAGCCGAGGCGATGTCGAGGAACAAATGTGGCGAAGATGAGGCGACTCGCTTCGGGTAGCTCTGGCGTCGCGCCTAGTACGGTTCGCAGTGGAAGCTCAGACACACGATGGGCCCGCCGATATCGTCGACCAGCGCGTTCCACCGGCGCAGTTCGTCCGCATCCAGTGCGACCGTGAGGGCCTTCGACAGGTCAACGAACCTGCGATGGAAGTAATCTTCGTATAGCTCTGCGTGGGCGTCGTACCCGCGGCCCTCGGCCGTGGTTGGTCGGCAAGGCGACCCGGTGTTCCGGTCCGCAAACCGCAATTCGCCATACCAGCGAGCGGCGCGAATCCATGCCGTCGCCTCTTCATCGAACGAATACCGACGCGCGATTTCCGCGATCACGCCGATCGTCTCGTCCAGGCTCTTGGCGCTGCTTTCGAGCTCGAGGTACCAGTCGCGGAGTTTCGGGCTCACGTCGGAAGGGATGCTCAACCGCGGGGGCTGCCGGGGTGGCATCGGCACCTCGCGGCGCGAAGAGCAGGCGACAGTCGCGACCAGACTGCACACCAATGCGGCACGCCGCCGTAGAATCGAGTCTCGGTCTGTCATCCCCGCCGCCCCTAATCCGTACCGTTGGTGAGCAGCACCATCAGCTGCCCAGCGGGGTCGTGCAGCACGACGCAGGAGTCGTTGCCGAGGTGCCAGAAGAAGGAGTGATGCTGTCGCATGTCGAGCTGAAAGCTGTTCACGTCGACCCAGTAGTAGCGCCAGTTGCTGCTGCACGGATCGAAGCCTTGCAGCTGGAGCCGGTCGACCAGCTTGGCGGCGTCGGTTTCCGAAAGCGCGGTCTTGTAGAAGCTCGAAAAGTAACCAAAGGCGCGTCGTTCACAGTCGAGCGTGCTGAGCAGGACGTTGCGAAATTGTTCGCGGGTTAGATCGGTTGCTGCCGCTTGATCGCGCGGCGCACGATCGAGTGACGAAGCATCGAACGGCAGCGGCTCCGTTCGGTAGAGATACAGCTCCTCGTGGTCGCCGCCGGTCTCTACCAAGTCGTAGTACTCGCGGAGCAGCGCCGCGATGGTGCCGCGGGCGATCAGTTCGTCAAACGCACGCATGCCATCGGGTAGCGGCGACGGCGAAGTGAAATGGAGCAGGAAGGCCTCGCCGTTGAGGACGGTTTGCAGGGTGGTGAGGTATTCGATGAACAGTTTGTCGACGGACATGCTGTTGGGACCTGATTTGAACGACGGTGTCGTCTAACGGCGGCGGGCCAATACGAAGGGCTGGACGATGACGGAGTCGAACCGGACGCCGGATTCGTCGGACCAGGCAGCGATCTGGGACGGCGTCGGGCGGTAGAGCTCCCCAGAGTCCAGCCAGCTTTTGACGGCTGCGGTGTTGTCTTCGGCGACGGCGACGGCAGCCTCGAGGAGAGGGACCGAGGCCTTTACGATGAACACCGCGTCGCGCGTCTGGTGCATGGCGAGCATTTTCCACTCGGTGGGGAGGATGTTCTTCTCAAGGGTTTCGCGGAGGTCAGGCATAACAGAGTCAGAGTACCGAATTCGGGACCTCCTGGCAGATACCAGAGTTCGGACCCGCCGCGCAGTGGCAGCGAGCTGACGTGGAGCCTGCGACGCTAAGCGGCGAGCGAACAGCCCGTCCTTCGGATCTTCCGGTAGACGCCCTGACGGCATCTTCTGCTACGCGGCGATGCAGCCT
>JAUIKB010001051.1 GCA_030430975.1 Polyangia bacterium | reverse complement strand
AGCGGCGGAATCGCGACGCATCGGTGCTGGATCTGGCATGGTCGGATATGGACACCCGCAGGGCGCCAAAGTTCCGAACGGTGGCTACTTAACTAAGCTCTGCGCTGCTTTTCTCGACTACCCAAGCCCACAAACGAGCGCGTTCAGCCTCCGTGTCCGAGCGCCGCGTCTTCCTCATGCGGTGGAGGGGCCGCGGACGGCGGTCGAGCCAGAACTGTCCGCTGCGTTCGAGCGGCTCGCCGTCGTCGGCGGCCAGCCAAACCAGGGTGTCGGCGCCATCGGCCGGAGTGCGTAGAAGCGGGCCGACGACCTTGCGAAACGTCGGCAGCGATCGCGCGACGCCTGGCGTATCCGCCCATCCCGGGTGCATCGAATGCACGACGATTCCGTCGGCTGCCAGTCGCTCCGCCAGCATCTCGCTGAGAGTGACCTGAGCACGCTTGGCGCGCGCATACGCGATCGTACCGTCGTAGTCGCCTACCGGCATCTCCAGATCAGCGACGCTCAGCGGCTCGCTGTACATGCCGCCTGACGAAACCCACAAGACTCGCGACGGTGAACCGGCTTCGAGCTGCGGAAGCAATAGCTGAGTCAACAGGAACGGCCCGACGACTTGGCTCGCCACGGTTTGCTCGATGCCTTGCGGGCTCGTGTTCCGCTCGTCGTCGAGAGCGCCGGCGTTGTGAATCAAGACGTGCACGGCATCGTGGCGCCAGCTGATGTCGGCTGCGGCTGCGCGCATCGCATCCAGGTCACCGGTATCGGCCTCGACGAACCCGATGCGCGGATTGCCGGACGCTTTGCTTAGCTCCTCGCATTTTGCCTCCGCCTTGTCCGGATTGCGCGCAATAATCTCCAGCGTCGCGCCCATCTCGGCAAAGCGACGCGCGGCCGCGAGACCCAAGCCGGATGTAGCGCCGCTGATGACGACCACCCGGCCGTCGAGCGACCCATCCAGGTCCCAGTCGTCCAACCGGCGACGCACCGCCGATCCGACACGCGTGAAGCTGCCCACAACGCTCGCCTCCAGCGCGGCGTCGATACCGTCCGCTACCCAGCTCATGCCGCGACCGTCGTACCGCCCAACGCCCGACGCAGTCCGGCGGCGGCGCGATCGCCAATCCGCCGAAACGCCCAGCGCAACCCCGCATCGAACACCTTGAGCGGCCCGTTGAGCGTCAGCTCCGCGTCGTACGTGACGATCGATCCGGCATCCGTAGCAGAGACGCGCACTTCGTCCACAGACGTGAGGAACGTGGTACGCGACACGAGCAAGACGCGCTGCGGAGCGTCGTATTCCTTCACCTCGTATCGCATTGTCGTTCTGCCGCCGGCCTTGACCGTCAGATCGTACGCCGTTCCGACGCCCTGTTGCTGCTGGGTAACCCGCTTGGCGTGTGTGACTCCGGGATCCCACTCGGCAAAATGCGTGACGTCCGCCATGTAGGCGAACGCATCGGCGACGGACATCGGGGTAGCGACGGAGGTAACGTAGCGAGCCATACCGGGGTCATCGGGCCGGCGAGCGTAAACGGAACCATTGACGTAGGCGGAAACCGCCTCAGGGCTTGCGCTTCGACGGCTTGGCCTTGAGCGTCTGGGCGAACGCGTAGCTTCTGGCGAACAGCGCTCTTGCGCGGCGCTTGTTGCTGAGGATCTCTTCCGGCACTTCGACGTACCCCTTCATGGTTTTCCCGTATTGCTGCACGGCGGAACCGGGGTGTTTCTTCAAAAACTTCTCCCGCTCTTCGTCGGACAACCGCACCGCTACCAGCCCGTCCTTAGCCATGAAGCTGAACATGTTACCGTTGAGCGATGTATAGGGCATCGTCTTGCCCTTGCGCTGGACGTCGGGCTGGGTCGCGACCATCGCCTCGTATTGACTAAGCTGGGGTTCGGGTAGGTCCGGTTGCTTCGCCATAGTTTCCCCCTGAACTTTGGGGACAATTGAATTTCCCACTTGTCTCCAGTTTCAGTCGTGAGCGGGGGGATACTAGCTCTGAGGGTTGCCCACCGCTTGACGGATCTTGCGCATGCGCGCCCGGACACGGCCAAGGCCGCGCCGCCCCGGGAGCCGCTTAGTCGACCGCTACAGCTTGCGTTGCTCGCTCCAGCTGGTCGTTGAGTTCCGCACCGATCAGCACCGAAACCGCACAGGCGAACATCCAGAGCAGGAATGCGAACGCGCCGCCTAAGGCGCCGGTCACACCGTTCGAGTTCACGATCCCCGCTGAGTAGGCGCGAAAGCCCACCGACACCAGCATACACAATCCGGTCGCCGCCAGCGCTCCCCAGCGCAGCTGCCTCCAGCCAGGCGGCGGTCGGTTCGGCGCGTAGCGATAGATGACGGCGACAAGGAACAGCACACCACCAGCCAGTACCGGCCACGCAATCCAGGCGAGCGCGGAGACGGCCGAGCTTCCCAGCGCCCGCTTGACGAACGGCATCGTGAGCGTCGTCGCCCCGACAAAGAATACCAACAGTACGACGAGCCCCAGCGTCAACTTGAGAGCGAGCCAG